>CAYRQZ010000042.1:0-19880 GCA_964426585.1 uncultured Bacteroidales bacterium
CAACCATATTCGTATGCCTTAGGTATTCAAGATTCTATTTATGCAGGACAAATGCATTCACCATTACGCACAGGCAGTTATGTAGCTTATGTTCGCGATATAAATTTATGTATAGATTCATCTTTATTTATGATTGTAAGTCCAGCACCATTAGAAGCTTCTTATGTTTTTGAAAATCCAAGTTGTATTGGGGCAAGAAACGGCTCTATTGAAATTCAAGTAGCAGGCGGTGTAGAGCCATATTTATTTGAAACTAATGATGCAGTTGTTGATATTCCATTACTTAGTGGTTTAAGTGCAGGCAATTATAATGTAATTATTACCGATGCTAATGATTGTAGCCTTGAATTAAAAAATATCGTTTTATCTGAATCTGATGTTGACTGTATAAAAATTCCAAATGCATTCACTCCTAATGGTGATGGAATAAACGATACATGGATAATAGAAAACCTAGAAATGTTCTCAGGTGCTAAAATATTTGTTTACAATAGATGGGGGCAAGAATTGTGGGTGGGTTATCCTGGCCAAGAATGGGATGGAAGATATAATGGGAAATTATTACCATCAGGAACTTATCTTTATATTATTGAACTATACAATGGGCAGAAATCATATACAGGAACAGTATCTTTAGTTTATTAAAAAATATAAATAGAGGTTTTCAAAATTTGAAAACCTCTATTTATGTATCTTTTACAATTTATCTTATTAGATATCTCCCAGTTTTTTGAAAAAATCTGAATCAAGATTGCCAAACTTTATTTCTATATAATTCAAAATTTCTAAAATTTCTTGAGTACTTTGTGCGGTAAGAAGTTTAATTCTTGTTTCTCGAAAATCTGGAATAGCTTTAAAATATAACGCAAAATGCCTTCGCATTTCATAAATCCCTCTTTTATCTTCTTTGTATTCAATTGACTTTTGAAGATGTTCGCGTGCATATTTAACTCTTTCAACCACTCCGGGAGTATCTAAACGTTGCCCTGATTTCAAGAAGTGCTTAATTTCTGCAAAAATCCACGGTTTACCTATAGCAGCTCTACCAACCATAATTCCGTCAACTCCATATTTATTAAAATTATCAAAGGCTATTTCAGCACTTGTAATATCTCCATTTCCAATTATAGGAATTTTTATATTTTGATTTTCTTTTAGTTTACCTATTAATGTCCAATCCGCCTCTCCTTTATACATTTGAGCTCTAGTCCTAGCATGAACAGTTAAGGCTTGTATCCCGCAATCTTGCAAGAGCAATGCCACTTCTTCAATATTAAGATTATCCGAATCCCAACCTAAACGAGTTTTTGCGGTTACAGGAAATCTGGAAGTTTTAACTATTCTTTCCGTTATTTCTTTCATCAAAGGAAGATTTCGCAACATTCCTGAACCGGCACCACGATTTGCAATCTTTTTTACTGGACACCCATAATTAATATCTAATAAATCGGGAATTGCCAAATCATTAATTAATAGGCTTGCTTTTTCCATCGCATCAGGAATATGACCGTAAATTTGAATACCTACTGGGCGTTCATATTCAAAAATGTCTAATTTTTGAACGCTTTTTCGAGCATCTCTAATTAATCCATCGGCCGAAATAAACTCGGTAAACATTAAATCAGCACCGAAGTTTTTACACATATATCTAAAGGAAGGGTCTGTTACGTCCTCCATTGGAGCAAGGAAAACAGCTTGCTCGCATAACTCTAGCGAGCCTATTTTTAACATATCTAGAAAATTATAGAGTTTGTTTTACTTCTATTTCGTCAAAGGCTTCGATGATATCACCAACTTTAATATCGTTAAACTTGTCAATATTTAAACCACATTCTAAACCAGAAGTAACCTCTTTGGCGTCATCTTTAAAGCGTTTTAAGCTTCCAAGTTCACCTGTATAAATCACAATACCGTCTCTAATTAATCTAACTTTCGATTTCCTATATATTTTTCCATCTGTAACCAAACAGCCAGCTACAGAGCCAACTTTTGTAATTTTAAATACTTCACGAATTTCGCATGATCCTGTTATATTTTCTTTTACTGTTGGCGACAACATTCCTTCCATAGCATCTTTAATTTCCTCGATAGCATCGTAAATAATCGAATATAATCTTATTTCAATTTCTTCTTTTTCTGCTAATTTTCGAGCATAACTAGAAGGTCTAACTTGGAACCCGACAATGATTGCATTTGATGCTGCTGCTAGCATAACGTCTGACTCAGAAATTTGACCCACCGCTTTGTGGATAATATTTACAGCAAACGAATCGGTGGAGAGTTTTATTAATGAATCGGAAAGAGCTTCAACCGAGCCGTCAACATCACCTTTCACAATAATATTTATTTCATTAAATGTTCCTAATGCTAAACGACGTCCAATTTCATCTAAAGTAATATGTTTTTGAGTTCTTAGACCTTGTTCTCGCTGTAATTGTAGCCTTTTATTTGCAATATTTCTTGCTTCATGGTCAGAATCAAGAACATTAAACTTATCTCCTGCTTGCGGTGCTCCATTTAATCCTAATATTAGCACAGGCGTAGATGGACCAGCTTCATTAACTTTGTTTCCTCTTTCGTTATACATAGCTTTAACTCTACCTGTTTGGCAGCCAGCTAGTAAAATATCTCCGACTTTTAATGTTCCACTTTGAACTAATAAAGTAGTTACAAAACCACGACCTTTGTCTAAACTAGATTCAATTACTGTACCAACAGCGTTTTTACTTGGGTTAGCTTTTAAATCTAATATATCAGCTTCAAGAATAACTTTCTCTAATAGTTCTTCGATATTCATTCCTGCTTTTGCTGAAATCTCCTGACATTGGTATTTTCCACCCCAATCTTCTACTAAATAATTCATATTGGCTAAGGCTTCGCGAATTTTTTCAGGATTAGCAGTCGGTTTATCTATTTTATTGATTGCAAAAACTATTGGCACACCAGCTGCGCTAGCATGATTAATTGCTTCAACAGTTTGTGGCATCACGCTATCGTCTGCGGCAATAATTATTATTGCTACGTCTGTTATTTGAGCTCCTCGCGCACGCATAGCTGTAAATGCCTCGTGCCCAGGAGTGTCCAAAAATGTTATCTGTTTTCCATCTCCTAATGTTACCGAATAAGCTCCAATATGTTGGGTTATACCACCCGCTTCGCCATCGATAATATTTGTATTTCGAATACGGTCTAACAGCTTAGTCTTACCATGGTCAACATGCCCCATAACTGTAACAATTGGTGGACGAGAAATTAAATCTTCAGGTTTATCCTCAACTTCTTCAATTTCATTCAAAACTTCGGCACTTACAAACTCAACTTTAAATCCATATTCATCAGCAACCAAAGCCATAGTTTCAGCATCTAAACGCTGATTTATCGACACAAATAAACCTAAACTCATGCAACTTGCTATAAGCTTAGTTACAGGAACATCCATCATTGCTGACATTTCGTTTACCGAAACAAATTCTGTTACCTTTAAGATATTTTTTTCAGCTTCATGCTTTTCAAACTCTTCTTGTCTTTTTTGTGAAACTAAATCGCGTTTCTCTTTTCTGTATTTTGAAGTTTTTGACTTTTGCTTAGGTGTTGTTAAGCGGGCTAAAGTTTCTTTTATTTGTTTTTGAACATCTTCTTGCTCTACTGCAGGTTTTACAGGTTTTAAGCTTTTTTTATTAAGTTTTTTGCGTTTCCCATCAATTGGATTAATTGAGTCGTCAATATTTACTTTAACTTTCTTAATCCGCTTGCGTTTTGCTTTTCTTTCTTCTTTTTCTTTATCTCTGCTCTTTTGTCGATCTTCTTTGTCTTGCTTTTTCTTTTTTTCCGACTCTTCTTGACGCTTTAGATATGTGTCTATATCCATTTTACCAACAACAGTTGGACCGCTTAACTTTTGAATTCTGGTTTTAATAAATTCGGCTTGTTCAGACTCTTCACTTTCTGTTACGGCTTTAAAAACTCTTGGTTTTTCTGTTATTGTTGGTTTTTCTTCTTCTTTAAGAATCTTTGTCTTTTCTGGATAAGGTCTTGACTTATTATTTTTATGTTTTGATTTCTGTTCTTCAGCTTTTTTCTTTTCCCGTTCTAATTCTCTTTGTTTCTTTAAAGTTTCTTTTAGCAAACGAGTTTCTTCTTCTTTTTGCTTACGTTCTTCTTCTTTCTCCTCTTTAGTTTTCTTTTTTGGTCTAGTCTTATTGTTAATTTGTGTTAAATCAATAGTTCCAATAACCTTAATACCGTCATCATTTTCATGTACCTCACTATCTTCGAGTGGTTTAATTTCGTGTTTTGCCCGTACTAATGGAGGAACAATATCACTAGATTTTTTTTCTAACTCTTCTTCAACAGCATTTATTTGTGAAGCAATGTCTTCTTTTTCACTGACTATTGACTCTTGACTTATAATTTTATCATAAGTGATAGGTGCTGTACCAGACTCTATTTGCTCTTGTTTTTCTTGAACTTCGACAGCTTTTGCTTGCTTTTCAATTGAAATATTAATTTCTTTCGTCTCGCGAGCTTTTTCAGTATTTTCTATTGCTTTTTCTTTTAAAGTCTTAGACTCTTTAAATTCTTCTTCGAGAAGTCCAACACATTCGAAAGGTAGCTTTGAATTTGGACCACCCTCAATTTCAAAACCTTTCTTAGATAGGAATTCTATGATTGTACTAGTGCCAACGTTAAGTTCTCTAGCTATAGTACTTAGTCTGACCGGTTTGTTTTCTGAAGTCATAAACTTTTTTTAATTTAACAATAAATTTTTATTCAAACTCAGATTTTAAAATATTTAAAACATCGACAATTGTTTCTTCCTCTAAATCGGTACGTTTAACGAGTTCTGCAACACTAAGATTAATTACACTTTTTGCGGTGTCGCAACCAATTGCTTTAAGTTCTTTAATTATCCAGCTTTCAATTTCATCTTCAAATTCATCTAATGCAACGTCATCTTCATTTTCGTCCATTTCTCTATAAACATCAATGGTTAAGCCTAATAATTGACTAGCGAGTTTTATATTTAATCCGCCTTTACCAATAGCTAACGAAACTTGGTCGGGATTTAAGAAAACATCGACTTTGTTTTCATCTTGTTTGATTTTTATTGATGAAATTTTTGCTGGGCTCAAGGCTCTCTGAATATATAATTGAAGATTGTTTGTGTAGTTAATAATGTCGATATTTTCGTTGTGTAGCTCACGTACAATACCATGAATACGACTACCTTTCATTCCAACGCAAGCTCCAACTGGGTCAACTCTTTCATCGTAAGACTCAACCGCAACTTTAGCTCTTTCGCCTGGAATACGAACTATCTTTTTTATAGTTATCAGCCCGTCTAGTATTTCCGGAATTTCTAA
Organism: uncultured Bacteroidales bacterium; assembly: GCA_964426585.1. Classification (GTDB taxonomy): domain Bacteria; phylum Bacteroidota; class Bacteroidia; order Bacteroidales; family ML635J-15; genus Bact-19. The sequence goes on from CAYRQZ010000042.1 coordinate 5,364, forward strand.
CTCAAATAACCTCTCAAGAAATACAGGAGATGTTCTTGATAAAACAATATAAGGGGAACCATTTTTTAATTCAACAGAATGAACTATCGCTCTAAGAGTATCGCCTTTTCTGTACCTGTCGTTTGGTATTTGTTCGTGCTTAGGTAAAATTAATTCTATACCTTCATCGTCTAAAATTAGTATCTCGCGTTTCCAAATTTGATAAATTTCACCTATAACAATTTCGCCAACTTTTTCTTTATACTTTAGAAAAATATTGTCTTTTTCTCTTTCTAATATTTTTGATTGTAAATTTTGTCTTAGAGTCATTATAGCTCTACGTCCAAAATCTTGTAGTTTAATTTCATCAGAATAATCTTCGCCTACTTCAAAATCTTCGTCAAACTCTTGTGCTAATGAAAGCGGAATTTGCGTATTCTTATCTTCAAAGTCTTTATCATCTACTACAATCCGGGTTCTCCATATTTGAACATCGCCATTTGCATCGTTTACAATAACATCAAACTTACTTTCCTCTCCAAAAAGTTTGATTAGTGTAGAGGTAAATACATCTTTTAAAACTCCAATCATTGTTGGGCGGTCAATATTTTTTAACTCTTTAAATTCCGCAAAGTTCTCTATTAGATTATTATGAAGATCCATAAATTTTATTTTAAAATTCTACTTATTAAATGAAATTACACTTTTTGTTGATTTTATATCTTGTATTTTTATTTTTGAAATTTCTGAAATTTCTTGCTTTTTATTTGCCATCTTGGCAATATAGGTGTTACTAATTATTATCTCATCTTCTTTTAATGAAGTTAGTGTCCCAATAATTTTTTCCCCAGTTTTCAAAATTACTTCAACTTCACGATTCAAATTCTTTTTATATTGTTCAAATACTCTGAATGGGTTTGATAAGCCAGGAGAACCAACTTCTATCGAAAAATCTTCTTCATTTCTATCAAGATTTTCCTCAATAAAACGACTAATTCTTTGGCATTCATCAATATTTAAACCGTTAAAGTCATCAACAAAAACTAATATATCATTGTTTTTTATAACTTTAACTTCTACTAAAAACTGTGTGGCGTTTAGCGTAGACTTACATAGACTTTCTATTTTTTCTTTATCTATCATCAACTAGTTTTAATAAAATAGGGGACTTTATGCGGTCCCCTAATCAAATATATAACCCAAAAAGCGTTGCAAAAATACCACTTTTTTTAAATTTACAAAAATATTTATACTAAATTTTTATCCGATAAGAATTTTTTCTTTTTTTTTGAGTTCAAAACGATTATTATGCTATGATTTTATCGTTTTTTCATTCAAATTCAGTACTTTAAAATAATATTGCAGTATCAAATTAAGACGGCTTAAAATTAAATAAAGACACAAATATGCGTGCTTGTAAGAAAATTAGCTGTGTATCTTGTGATAAATCAATTATGTATTTTCGCTATAAATATAGTTTTACAACATAATTTGCGTGTATATCAATTATTACTTTTAATTTTGCAATTAAGATTAAAACAAATAACATTTTTAAGATGGACGAAAAACTGTTTCAAGAATTTCCTCCAATACCCACACAAGCATGGGAGGAGATTATTCAAAAAGATTTAAAAGGTGCAGATTATGAAAAAAAGTTAATCTGGAAAACTTTGGAAGGATTATCTTTAAAACCTTATTATCGTAATGAAAATTTGGAAAACTTGGATTATTTAAACACAAATCCTAGCGATTTTCCCTTTGTAAGAGGTAATAATTACAATAGTTTAAAGTTTATTAGGCAAGATATTAAAGTTAACGATGTCGAATTAGCTAATAAACAAGCTTTAACTTTGTTAAATTCAGGTGTTACATCTTTATGTTTTATTATTACCGAAGATTTAACAAAAATTGAATTTTTCAAACTAATGAAAAATATAAATCCCGAAGCTGTCGAAATAAACTTTTCAACTTGCGAGCTTAGTGCTAAATATGTTGAAATGCTTGCCGAATATGCTAAGGAAAACTCTTTTGACACAAATAAGATATTTGGCTCAAATAAGTTTGACCCCTTAGCTTATATGATATTAAGCGGAAAAACATATTGCGGAAAGGATTCTTGTAATTGCATTGAAGAAATGTTTAATAAAAACAAAAATGTTTTACCACAATTTAGCCTTTTAAGCGTTGAGGCAAATGCTTATCATAATTCAGGTGCTACTGCTGTTCAAGAACTCGCTTTTGCTCTTGCCGAAGCTGCCGAATATTTAAAATTATTTTCTGAAAAAGGTGTAAGTATTGACGAAATTGCTCCTAAAATTAAATTTAATTTCGCCGTAGGCTCAAATTATTTTATGGAAATTGCAAAACTAAGAGCTGCTCGCCTTTTATGGGCTAAAATTGTCGAAGCAAATTCATGCAAAAATCTTAAAAATGCAAAAATAAATATGCACTGCGAAACTTCTCAGTGGAATAAAACAATTTACGACCCTTATGTAAATATGTTGAGAGTTACTACCGAAGCTATGTCGGCTATTATTGGTGGCACAAACTCACTAAGCGTTGTGCCTTTCGATTTTGCTTATTCAGAACCAAGCGACTTTTCTTTAAGAATTGCAAAAAATGTTCAACTTATAATTACCGAAGAAGCACATTTTACAAAAGTTTCCGACCCTGCCGCTGGCTCATACTATATCGAAAGTCTTACCGACATGATTATTGATGAAACATGGAAATTATTCTTAGAAATTGACGAAATGGGCGGTTATATTCAAGCCGTTAAAAATTCTTTTATCCAAGATAATATTAACGAAACCGCAACAAAGCGAAGCTCTAACATTGCAAATCGTCGCGAAATTTTACTCGGTACAAATCAATTTCCAAATTTTAACGAAATTAAAACCGATATCAAAGTTTCGGAAAAGCCAAATATAGAAGCAACAATGTTCAAAACAATTACAATTCATAGAGGAGCAGTAGAGTTTGAAAAATTAAGATTAAAAACTGACAAATTAAAAAAACGCCCAGTTGTATTTATGTTAACAATTGGAAATTTGGCTTTTAGAAAAGCACGTGCTCAATTTTCAAGTAACTTTTTCGCGTGTGTAGGATTTGAAGTAATTGATAATAACGGCTTTGATAATATTGAACAAGGAATAAAGACAGCTCAAAATAAAAATGCTGATATTATTGTTTTATGTAGCTCTGACGAGGAATACGAAACTTATGCTAAAGAGGCTTATGCTTTAATTGAGAATAAAATTTTAGTTATTGCCGGAAATCCTGCTTGTAAAGCCGACTTAGAAGAAAATGGAATAAAGAATTTTATTCATGTTAAGTCTAATGTTCTCGAAGAATTAAAATCTTATCAAAAGCAACTTGGTATTAATTAAAAAATTGCAAAAATGAAACCTAATTATAAAAATATAAATATAAAAGTTAAAGCAGAAGATAAAGAACCCGAAAAATTTGCTTCTGAAAAAAATTGGCTTACAGCCGAACAAATTCCTGTAAAACAATTATATACTGCTAATGATTTGCAAGGAATGGAGCATTTGAATTATGCAGCCGGTTTACCTCCTTATTTTAGAGGTCCCTACTCTACAATGTATGTTATGCGTCCTTGGACTATCCGTCAATATGCCGGATTTTCTACTGCTGAAGAGTCAAATGCTTTTTATCGTAGAAATTTAGCTGCCGGACAAAAAGGCTTGTCAGTTGCTTTCGACCTTGCTACTCACCGCGGCTATGACTCCGACCACCCTCGCGTTGTTGGTGATGTTGGCAAAGCTGGTGTCGCTGTAGATTCGGTTTTGGATATGAAAATTTTATTCGACCAAATACCTTTGAATCAAATGTCGGTATCAATGACTATGAACGGCGCTGTTCTACCAATTATGGCTTTTTATATTGTAGCTGCCTTAGAGCAAGGTGCCAAACTCGAAGAGCTTGCGGGGACTATCCAAAATGATATTTTAAAAGAATTCATGGTTAGGAATACTTATATTTACCCGCCAGAATTTTCAATGAAAATTATTGGAGATATTTTTGAGTTCACTTCCCAAAAAATGCCTAAATTTAACTCAATTTCTATTTCTGGTTATCACATGCAAGAGGCTGGCGCTACAAACGATATCGAACTCGCTTATACTCTTGCAGACGGACTCGAATATCTTAGAACAGGAATAAAAGCAGGCTTAGATATTGATGCTTTTGCTCCTCGCTTATCTTTCTTTTGGGCTCTTGGTATGAATCACTTTATGGAAATTGCTAAAATGCGTGCAGCCCGATTATTATGGGCTAAAATTGTTAAGCAATTTAATCCAAAAAATCCAAAATCTCTTGCTTTACGCACTCACACTCAAACTTCGGGCTGGTCGCTTACCGAGCAAGACCCATTTAATAATATTGCCCGCACTTGCATCGAAGCAATGGGAGCAGCATTAGGACATACTCAATCATTGCACACCAACGCACTTGACGAAGCTATTGCTTTACCAACTGATTTTTCAGCTCGCATTGCTAGAAATACGCAAATTTATATTCAAGAAGAAACTAATATTTGCAAACAAGTTGATCCATGGGCTGGTTCTTATTATGTAGAATCTTTAACTCACGAAATTGCTCATAAAGCGTGGAAACTTATCGAAGAAGTTGAATCACTAGGTGGAATGGCTAAAGCAATAGAGTCTGGTATTCCTAAAATGAGAATTGAAGAAGCTGCTGCTCGAACTCAAGCTCGAATTGACAACGGCGATCAAACAATTGTAGGAACAAATAAATATCGTCTCGAAAAAGAAGACCCAATAGACATTCTTGACGTTGATAATACTGCTGTTAGAGAAGCTCAAATTAAAAGATTACAAAAACTGCGTGCCGAAAGAAACGAAGCCGAATGTCAGGCTGCGTTGCAGGCAATTACCAAATGTGCCCAAACCGGGCAAGGTAATTTGCTCGAACTTGCCATTATTGCCGCTCAAAAAAGAGCAAGTTTAGGCGAAATTTCTGACGCATGCGAAAAAATTGCAGGGAGGTATAAAGCTGTGATAAGAACAATTTCAGGAGTTTACTCCTCAGAATCAAAAGACGACCCCGATTTTAATAAAGCAAGAGAATTATGCAATAATTTCGCCGAAAAAGAAGGGCGTCAACCACGTATTATGATTGCTAAAATGGGGCAAGACGGACACGACAGAGGTGCAAAAGTCGTTTCTACAGGATATGCTGACGTAGGTTTCGACGTGGACATGGGACCACTTTTCCAAACTCCCGAAGAAGCGGCTAAACAAGCTGTAGAAAATGATGTCCACGTTTTAGGAATATCATCTTTAGCTGCTGGACACAAAACTTTAGTGCCAGCGGTTATTATGGAACTAAAAAAACTCGGAAGAGAAGATATTTTAGTCGTTGCAGGTGGAGTTATTCCTTCGCAAGATTACCAATTCCTTTACGATGCTGGCGTTGCTGCAATATTTGGACCAGGTTCTTCAGTTTCAAAAGCTGCTATCGCTATCTTGGAATTATTACTTAACGAATAACGAGTTCTTAAAAAATATCACGTCTGAAATCTTAAACTAAGATTTCAGACTCTTTTATTTCATTACTTACAAAAGTGATGTTTTTAATAGCTAATAATTCTTAATTTTGTAATATAATTTTTAAAAATCGAAAAAAACTACTTTAATTATGAGAAATTCTTTTTATGGAGTTGAAAATGAGTTTTTCAAACTCTCAGGGGCAAAACCACAAAGCTCAAAAATCCCCTATATTGTCGTTGAAAATTTTCCAAAACTTGGATTGCTCACCGCAATACGTTTTTTGGAATGGGTTTCTCAAAATCCGAAAGGCCTTGTGAGTTTACCAACAGGAAAAACTCCCGAGCATTTTATTAAATGGACCCAGTATTTACTCGAAAATTGGAATAATACTAATGGAAAAAGAATTTTAAAAAAATACGGACTAGCTACACTGAAAAAACCAAATTTAAACCAACTGAGTTTTGTTCAAATTGATGAGTTTTATCCTATAAATTCAGAACAACACAATAGCTTTTACAATTATGTTAACGAGTTCTATATCAAAGGGTTTGGGCTTAATATAGATAATTGTTTATTAATAAAATCTGATGATATTCCATTAGCTGGTGACAAACACTTTTCCGAGATTTTTACAAATAATAAAGTAGATTTATCTTTGCGTTATCGTGAGGCAAAAACTTTACAAGAGCAACTCCAACAAGAGTCTATTTTTGCAATAGATAATTGGTGCACAAATTACGAAGCAAAAATCAGGGAAAAAGGTGGAATAGGCTTTTTCCTAGGCGGAATTGGTCCTGATGGACATATCGCTTTTAATACTCGTGGCTCCGACCATAATTCCACAACTAGATTAACAGCTACAAATTTTGAAACTCAAGCTGTTGCTGCCTCTGATTTAGGTGGAATTGAGGTTTCTAAAAACCGATTGGTAATTACTATCGGGTTAGAAACGATAACTTATAATCCGCAGGCTGTGGCTATAATATTTGCAGCCGGTGAAGCTAAAGCCCTTCAAGTGAAAAATGCACTCGAAAAATCTCCCTCAAATATTTACCCAGCTACAGTATTGCAAAAATTAAAAAATGCTAGATTTTACATAACTAAAGGAGCTGCAATTCTTCTCGAAGATAGTGTTGAAGAATATTATAAAACCGGCGACTGGACAGACGAAAAAACTGAAAGAGCAATTATTGACCTTTGTAAAAAAATTGGAAAATACGGACACCATCTTAGCTTGCAAGATTTGCAAAATGATAATTATTGCAAATTAATTCCAAATTTAAGTTTAGAATCTGTCAAATTTGTCGAAAACAGAGTTATTGAAAAGATAAATAAAGGAATGGAACACATATCAAATCAAGTGTTTTATCATACCGGCCCTCATCACGACGACATTATGTTAGGCATTTTACCTCATGTAAATAGAGCCTTGCGTAACGAAACTAATAAAGCTGTATTTTCGGTTTTGACCTCAGGTTTTACGGCTGTAACGAATAATTTTGTGAAAGATATAATATTGGATACTATAGAATTTCTAAACGAGGAAAATATTCAAATGGTAAAATATCCCGATTTTTTTGAACAAGGCTACAAATTAAAATGGGATAAAGATGTTTATCATTATTTGAACAAAGTTGCTTCAGGCGAGCCTCATGAAAGACGAAGAGGATTGGCACACAGGTTTGTAAGAGCTATCGTTTCTATTTATGGCTCAAAAAATATTAATGAACTGCGTTCCGACTTAATTTCATGTCTCGAAATTTTAAATACTAGTTACGACGGGCAAAAAAACCCACCAAAAATTCAAAAAATTAAAGGAATGATTCGTGAGTTTGAAGAAGAATTGGTCTGGGCACATTTTGGTATTCAAGTCGAAAACGTTCATCATTTAAGACTTGGTTTTTATACAGGCGATACTTTTACCGAACAACCCACTCGAAATCGTGATGTGCAACCAATTTTAGAAGAATTTAGGCGTGTAAAACCTTCTATAATTTCTTTAGCTTTCGACCCCGAAGGTAGTGGTCCCGACACTCATTATAAAGTACTCGAAGCTCTCGCCGAAGCTATTCGTATCTGGGGTCAAGAAGAAGATATCTCTAATTTAAAAATTTGGGGCTACCGAAATGTCTGGTACAGATTTCACCCCGTCGAAGCTAATGTTATTGTCCCTGTTTCTTTAAACGCTCTGGCTATTCTCGAAACCGCCTTTACTTCTTGCTATTTAAGTCAAGTCGAAGCCTCTTTCCCTAGTTATATGCTTGACGGAAAGTTTAGCGAACTAACAAAACGTATTTGGGTCGAACAACTTAAACTTATTCAATTAGTTCTTGGGAAAAATTATTTTTACGAAAATATTAATTCTAAAATACGTTCTAGCCACGGGCTTTTATTTTTTAAGGAAATGTCGGTAGACGAATTTCTATCGCAAGCAAGAGAGCTTGAAAAATCAACAGAAGGACTAATAGAATAAGATTTCAGAATTTAAGAAGTTCAAAACATAAAAAACCTCTTTAAAATTAAATTTAAAGAGGTTTTTCTACATATTTAAATTCTCAAACTTGTTTAATAAGCAAATAAAGGGAAAGGTTTCATTAGTTCGTTTACTTCAGCTCTAACTTTTGCAAGATTTTCTTCATTAGCATAATCGGCAATTACTCTGTCAATTAAATTTACAATAATAGGCATGTGTTTTTCTTTTAAACCACGGGTAGTAACAGCAGGAGTTCCAACTCTAAACCCGGAAGTAGTAAACGGTGAACGATGATCAAACGGAACCATATTTTTATTAATAGTAATATCTGCCAAAACTAAGGCATTTTCGACTTGTTTACCAGTAACATCAGGATATTTTGTTCTTAAATCTATTAACATTGAATGATTATCGGTACCGCCACTTATAATTTTATAGCCCATATCAATAAATGCTTTTGCCATTGCGCTAGCATTCTTTTTAACTTGAATTTGGTATTCTTTAAACTCTGGGCTTAGTGCTTCGCCAAAAGCAACGGCTTTTGCAGCAATAACATGTTCTAAAGGACCGCCCTGAGTTCCTGGAAAAACAGCAGAATTAATTATATCAGACATCATTTTAATTTCGCCTTTCGGAGTTTTTATTCCCCAAGGGTTTTCAAAATCTTTGCCGATAATAATAATTCCACCACGGGGACCTCTTAAAGTTTTGTGAGTTGTTGAAGTAACAATATGAGCATATTTTGCTGGATTATCTAATAGCCCAGCTGCAATTAAGCCTGCTGGATGTGCCATGTCAACCATAAAAATAGCATTAATTTTATCTGCTATTTCCCGCATACGTTTATAATCCCATTCGCGACTATAAGCCGAGGCACCGCCAACAATTAATTTTGGTTTATGCTCTAATGCAATTTTTTCCATTTCGTCATAATCTACTCTTCCTGTGTCTTCTTTAACTTTATACGAAATTGCATTATATAAAATACCGCTTAAATTTACTGGCGACCCATGAGATAAGTGCCCTCCGTGAGCTAAATCTAAACCCATGAAAGTGTCACCTGGCTTCAAACAAGCCAAAAATACTGCTGCATTAGCTTGTGCTCCCGAATGTGGTTGAACATTTGCATAGTCGGCTGAAAAAAGTTCTTTAATTCTGTCTATTGCTAGCTGTTCGGTTTGATCAACAAATTGACAACCACCATAATACCTTTTGCCAGGATAACCCTCAGCATATTTATTTGTCATTACTGAGCCCATAGCTTCTAACACTTGTTCGCTTACAAAGTTCTCAGAAGCTATTAATTCTATACCATGCATTTGTCTGGCTCTTTCTTTCTTAATGATGTCGAATACTTTTTCGTCGCGTTTCATTTTTTATGATTATTTTTATGATTACGGCGTAAAAGTAAGTATTTTAATTTCAATAAAAAAATACAAATCTTAGTTTTCCAAAATTTAGTGCAAAATAAATAATATAGATTGGTGAAAATTTAAGTTTTAATTTTTCATTTAAAACTTGTGTTTTTTATTATTAGCTTTGTAGAAATTTATTGATTATGTATTATTTAGATTTTGAAAGTTTAAATAAATTTTCAACGCAAGCCTTAATTGCTGCTGGTTTACCCGAAAACGATGCTAAAATTGTTGCAGAAGTTTTAGTCGAAGCCGATAAACTTGGAATAGATTCCCACGGCGTAAATCGCCTGAAGCCTATATATTTAGATAGAATTAAAGACGGAATTTTAAGTCCAATTACAAAAATAGATACTATTCGCGAAACTTTTACCACTGCTGTTTTAGATGCTAATAATGGTATGGGGCATGTCGTATCCAAAAAGGCAATGCAAATTTGTATCGAAAAGGCAAAAACGTACGGCATGGGCATGGTTGTTGTGCGAAATTCATCGCACTATGGTATTGCAGGGTATTACGGTCTTATGGCTGCTAAAAATGGCATGATTGGTATCACAGGAACAAATGCAAGACCTTCTACTGCTCCAACTTTTGGAGTGGAAAATATGCTCGGAACAAATCCCCTAACTTTTGTTATGCCTAGCGACGAAGACTTTCCATTCTTTCTTGATTGTGCTACCTCTGTAAGTCAAAGAGGAAAATTTGAATATTATGCTAAAATTGGAAAAAAATTACCAAAAGGTTGGGCTATTGATAAAAATGGTAACTCTAAAACAGATGCCCAAGAAGTTTTGCAAGATTTAATTGACGGTAATGCTGCCCTTACCCCGCTAGGCGGAATAGGAGAAGAAACAGCTGGATACAAAGGATATGGATATGCTACTGTTGTCGAAATACTCTCTGCTGCCTTGCAAGGCGGAGGGTTTATGAAAGCTTTGTTAGGTATAGAAAATGGAAAAAAAGTTCCATACAAACTAGGGCATTTTTTTATCGCTATTAATATTGAAAATTTTATTGACTTAGAAGATTTTAAAAAGACAACCGGAAATATTTTAAGAAATTTGAGAAACTCAAAAAAAATGCCAGGACAAAATAGAATTTATACTGCCGGCGAAAAAGAATATGAAGCTTTTATAAAACGCTCTAAAACAGGCGTCCCCATTAATGATAATTTATGGGACGAAATGAAAAATGTTGCAAAACAATATAAATTAAAAGATTTTTATGAAACTTTTAATATAATTGTTTAAGTTTGTCTTTCTAAATTTTGAAAATGAAAATTATTGAAAATTGGTTCAGAGCTTCTGACGGAAAACATATATTTTATAACGAATTTTTGCCCGAAAATATAGAACAGGTAAAGTTTGTTGTGCAAATATTCCACGGCATGGCAGAACACTCTGAAAGATACACCAATTTTGCAGAATTTTTAGTGAAAAACGGTGCTGCTGTTTATATTTCTGACCATAGAGGACACGGTAGAAACGCTCTGAAACCTGGCGAATATGGAGTTTGGGAGAAAAAAGGAACCTGGCTATCAATTGTCGACGACTTGAAAATTTTAAATGACCTGTCTGCCAAAAATTTCCCCGAAAAACCAAATTTTATTCTCGGTCATAGTATGGGGTCTTTTTTAGCTCGCTCTTTTATTACAAGATATAGCACAGGACTTAAGGGCGTAATACTTACAGGAACAGGAACCAACTCTAATTTTATTTTAAAATTTGGAAAGTTTATAGCTTGGCTTCAATGCTATTTTGCTGGACCAGCTAAACCCGCAAAATTGTTAAATAAATTGTCTTTTGGTAGTTTTAATAAAAAATATGATAAACCATATCAATGGCTAAGTAGAAAGCAAGAAGTTGTTGACGAATATATCAAAGACCCTTATTGTGGCGGAATTTTTTCTTGCTCTTTTTACTATAATTTTTTCTCCGGACTTTTGTGCGTTAACAATTTGCACCAAGCAAAAAAAATTGCTAAGGATTTGCCTATATTTTTTCTTTCTGGCGATCAAGACCCTGTGGGGAATTACTCTAAAGGAGTTGAGCAAGCTATAGATTTCTATAAAAAAGCAAAACTAAATAATATAGAACTAAAACTATACTCCGGTGCACGACACGAAATTCTTAACGAAACCAACAATTTAGAAGTTTATCAAGATATATTAGATTGGATTTCTAAGCATATTTAAAATGTTAAAAAAATATATTTTAGCTCTCGACCAAGGCACTACCTCTTCAAGAGCAATTTTATTCAACCAAAATTTTGAAATAATTGGTATAGAACAAAGCGAAACACGACAAATATACCCTCAGCAAAGCTATGTTGAGCAAAATGCTATCGAAATTCGTGAAACCCAGCTTTATGTTGCCCGAAAACTTATTGCAAAACTTGCTGTAAATATTGACGAGATCGCTGGCATAGGAATTACTAATCAACGAGAAACAACAATAATCTGGGATAAAAATACCGGCGAACCTATATATAATGCTATTGTTTGGCAAGATAAACGAAGTTCTCAATTTTGCGAACAAGTACGCAACTCAGAGTTTGGAAATTATATTAACACAAAAACAGGATTAGTTGTTGACGCTTACTTCTCTGCCTCAAAAATTAAATGGATTTTAGATAATGTCGAAAACGCTCGCGAAAAAGCAGAAAATTCTGAACTTTTGTTTGGAACCGTGGATACTTGGCTTGTGTGGAATCTAAGTCAAGGCAAACTCCATATTACCGATTATTCTAATGCCTCACGCACTATGCTTTTCGATATTCATAGTTTGCAATGGGACGAGGAAATTTTAAACTTTTTTAATATACCTAAACAAATATTGCCAAAAGTCGTAAACTCTTCTCAAATTTATGGCAAAACAGCACTAGGAATTTTTGGGAATAAACAAATTGATATTGCAGCAATAGCCGGAGACCAACAAGCAGCTTTATTTGGGCATAATTGTTTTAATATTGGCGATGTTAAAAATACTTACGGCACTGGTTGTTTTATGCTTATGAATACAGGCGAAAAAATTGTTGAAAGTAAAACAGGACTTATCACAACTATTGCTTGGGGCTTAAATAATAAAATAACTTATGCTTTAGAAGGTAGTGTTTTTATTGCAGGTGCAGCAATTCAATGGTTGAGAGATAACTTAAAAATTATAGAATCGGCTAATGAAACCGAAGAAATTGCCTTATCTGTCGAAAATAACGGCGGAGTATATTTTGTACCAGCTTTTGCGGGCTTAGGTGCGCCGTATTGGGACATGAATGCAAAAGCAGCTATTTCGGGAATTTCAGGCGGTACAAATTATAAACATATTGTGAGAGCAGCCGTAGAGGCAATGGCTTTTCAAACAAAAGATGTTTTAGAAGCTATGAAAAAAGATGCCAAAATTGAAATAAATCTTTTAAATGTGGACGGTGGTGCTGCTTCTAATAATTTTTTACTCCAATTTCAAGCCGACATTTTAAATTTAGATGTCTTAAAACCAAAAATAATAGAATCAACTGCTTTAGGTATTGCTTTTATGGTTGCAATTGCAACAAAATTTAAAAGTATTGAAGAAATCAAAAAATCACGAATAGTCGAAAAGCATTTTCAGCCCAAAATGGTAAATCATGACAGAAATAAAATTTATAAATCTTGGCTAAAATCTGTTGAAAGAATCAGAAATACCTAATGGTTAATAAGAAATGAAAAACGGTTAATTGCTAATCCGCGTTTATTCATAAACAAATTCACAAATTTTCATATTTTTACAAGTCTGAAAGTAGCTCTATTATTTTGAGACAAAATTTCCAAAAAATAAATTCCATCACTTCCATGAATTTCAAAATTAATTGTATTGTTAGAAATAGAAAAATTTGTTTGCATTAATTTTCCTTCAATATTGCGAATATTAATTTGGAAATCTTTAATATCTAAATTTGATCTAACAGTAACTTTTCCTGTTGTTGGGTTTGGATAAACCTGCATATTCATATAAAATTGATTATCATCAATATTAGTAGAAATAGCTTCAATATTAGCGATATTTGGTCGATAATGTTCTAATACATGTTGCATTACTTCGATTTGACCAAGGGTAAATGAATTTTGACAATTTCCGCTCGAATAATCCATATAATTTTCAACCATATCAGGGAGGTTTATTCCATAAATGTCATCTATGCAAGAGTTTCGATTTTTTTTACAATTCCATTGGCTTGCAGCATCACTATTTGGGGTGTCATAAACAAAATCATCAACACTACAATCACCGTCTCCCCAAATATGTCGTAAACCTAAATAATGCCCTATTTCGTGAACAAGAATTTTTCCTGTCGTAACAAGTCCATTATATCCGCTATAAGGATTAGCAAATGAGTTAGGATTATTACTACCAAGGTTTACATAATGTAAAATTATACCTTGTTCATAAATATTTTGATATAGAGATTCAGGCCAATTATGATGATTAACAGGAGGCGTTGCCATTGCAAAATAGAAAATTTCTTCAAAATTGTCAAAATTTGGTTCAAAAATTCTTAAATCCCCAGACCAAATATTCAAATATTTATCAGTATTCCAGGGATTTATCCCGCCTAATGTATCGTTTGCAATTCGAAAGAAATTATAATACAAACTATCATTTACCCAGTTAATAATTTCTTGATCTTGACCTTGCGAAAACGGTAATATTCCGCCAAAATATTCCACTTCTGTATATGTTCTAGTAATTCCTGTCGTTGGATTTCCATCTGGGTCGATTTGCGCAAGCCTAAACTCTATTTTTGAATCTCCAACAATATCTTTAAATACAGGGCGAAGATTAATCGTATCAGAATTTTTTCTTCTATAACAATTATTCAAAATATCAATTTGATTATAAATTACAGAGTCGGGAATATTTTCAAAATCATTATTATAAACGATGTGAAATACCACAGGAATAACAAATATGCTATCAACTAAATCAGATTTACTTTTTCGAGATGCATTTTCTACAATTTCAAGCATAAACTTATTGGCTAAATCATAATACCCCGGAAATTTCCTATCTAAATGTTTCATAAAGTCGTTACTACCGCAGCCAATAACATAGTTTGAGCTAGCCTCCTGGTTTTGTTTACT
>CAYRQZ010000043.1:0-3694 GCA_964426585.1 uncultured Bacteroidales bacterium
TAAAATTAAACAATATTTTTCAACAAAAGCAAATATTTTTGAAATTAAATTTTGAAATTATATATATTTAGCATATAAACTTAAACAATATGCTTATTTTATAGATATTATTTTTTATTTAGTTATTTTTTCAACCAATCAATTTAATTACTTAAAATTTTGCTCTTCACAATTTTTTTGCTTGAACCCTAAAAAGGCTATATTTAAGCTTAATTTCGAAAAAACAAAAACCCTGATTTGTAGTAAATCAGGGTTTTGCATTTACTTTGTGTCTCAGCGGAGAAAGAGGGATTCGAACCCCCGGAGCCCTCGCAAGCTCAACGGTTTTCAAGACCGCCGCATTCGACCACTCTGCCATTTCTCCGCTGCAAAAATAGATAAATTTATTAATAGACAAAAGTTTTTTTAATTTTTTTTCAAAAAATCTATTTTACTACATAAGTATTTAATAATTAAGTAAGTATTTAATGAAAATTCAACTTAATCTTAAAATTATTTCTAATTATTAGCAAAAAACAATATTGAACTTTAAAAATTTAGACAATTTATTGTCGAAAAAGGAGTCATTCTGTTATTAACAAAATTATTAACAAGTTATAAACAAAATTATTTTTTGCGATTAAATTAAATATTACCTATTAATATATTAAAGTTAATGTTTATAAAATAAATATTTAGATGTCGCTAATAAAAAGAATAATAGAAATTTTGTGAGTAAATTTTTCACGTTTTCAATAAAAACTTATGTTTTTTTAATTTTTTGGTTGGCAAAAATTGCTCAAAACCTTTGAAATTCTTAGTTTTTGTAAAAATTTTTGATAATTTTTTCACTATTTTGTTTAAGAAAATAATTAAAATACTTAAAAATACACGATTTTAGGCTGTTTTTTTATTAGGTTATTAACAAAAAAGGCAAGTTATTAACAAAATGTAAAAATATTTTGACTTAGTGTTGCTTAAGCCCTTATTATTACTATATTTGTAATGTAAAATAAATATATTACTAACCTAAAAATTTTAAAAAATGAACAAAGCACAATTAATTGACGCAATGGCTAAAGAAGCTAACTTAACAAAAGCAGACGCAAAAAGAGCATTAGACGCATTTGTAAAAACAACAACTGCTGCTTTAAAAGAAGGTGATAAAGTTGCCTTAGTAGGTTTCGGAACTTTAGGTGTTACCAAAAGAGCCGCTAGAATCGGACGTAACCCACAAAAACCTACTCAAAAAATCAACATTCCAGCTAAAAATGTTGTTAAATTCTCTGTTGGTAGCGAATTAAAAGCTGCTGTTAAATAAGAATTGCATCAATAAAATTTGAAAAGAGAGTATAAAAGCTCTCTTTTTTATTTTTATCTTAATCTCATTTTTTAATGAATAATAAATTTATAATCCAAAATTTATCAAAAATGGTTTCCGAAAAGCGCCTGGAAACTTTTGTAAATGTTATAAATAATCGAACAAGGTATCTATGTCTTGTTCTCGAAGACCTTTTTCAATCTCATAATGCATCGGCAGTTCTTAGATCTTGTGATTGCTTCGGAATTCAAGATGTACACGTTATAGAAAACAATTTTGAATTTAAAGAAAATCCTGATGTTTCTTTAGGCTCATCGCAGTGGTTAACAAAGTTTAAATATAATTCATTCGAAAATAACAGTTTAGAGGCAATAAAATATTTGAAAAACCAAAATTACAGAATAATAGCTACTAGCCCGCATGCAAATGATGTTAATTTGAACGACTTAAATCTTGAAAATGGTAAAATGGCTTTGTTCTTTGGTGCTGAGTTACCTGGATTATCCCAAGTTGTAATGGAAAATGCGGACGAGTTCGTTAAAATCCCAATGTATGGATTTACCGAGAGTTTTAATATTTCGGTATCTGCTGCTATTTGTCTTTATGATATTGTTGAAAGGTTAAAAAAATCTCAAATTAAATGGCAATTAACCGAAGAAGAAAAAGAAAACTTATTAGCAGAATGGCTTAAAATTAGCGTAAGAGATTCTGAAAATATTCTTAAATTTATTAAAGAACGCAACAAATAGACTATTTGATTATTGAAATTTTTTCGCTATACTCTTTATCTCCATCTATGATTTTCAATAAATATATCCCAGATTTTAATCCACTTATGTCAAGTTCAAAATTACCACTCGCTTCTTGTTTTAAAATTTCTTTGGCTTGTGAATTAATAAGGCTTATTTGATAATTGTTAACAATAGATTTATTTGTACAGATGGTTAAATAAGCATTACAAGGGTTTGGATAAATTAAAAAGTTATCAAGAATTTCGGTAACAATATTTTGGGGATATAGTATATTATTATATTTTTCGTTTGCCTTTTGAATTGCTAAATTAAATTTGTAAATACTTGGGTCGGCTATTATAGCAAAACCAATATTTATAGTGTCTTTTGGTAAAATATCAAAAGGTCCAGCACCTGAATATATTACAATGTCGGTGGATAATTCTGCGTCTAATGAACTTGTGTTTGAAATCATATAAAATTTTTCAATATCAGAAAATCCATCGCTAAGATTTATAATTTCGCTTTGTATATCAGATTGATTTACAGCATAGTAGTTTAAGTTTTGTTTGCTTAAAAGTTTTATTCCTGCATTCATATTTTGGTCGTTGTTGCTTGTGGCATACAAAATTTTTAAATCTTGATTAAAAATAGCAGAATTTAAAGAGGCTTCTATTAGATCCCAATCTGTAAATAATCCAAAATAATAATTTT
Organism: uncultured Bacteroidales bacterium; assembly: GCA_964426585.1. Taxonomy (GTDB): domain Bacteria; phylum Bacteroidota; class Bacteroidia; order Bacteroidales; family ML635J-15; genus Bact-19. Next base: position 2,746 of record CAYRQZ010000043.1, read on the forward strand.
CTAATGGATAGTCGCTTGTGTTAATAATATTATAGTCTATGATAAAAAAGTTATCGCAATCAATTTCATCCCAAGAATATGCGTTTTCAATTATTTTTATTCCTTTAGAGTATAAATCTAATGAATCTGAAATTTCTAAATATATATGTGTATCAGCTAAATCAGAATTTATTATTTTAGGATAGCTTTCATTTTTAAAATCTGTATTTTGCCTAATTGAGCTAAATAAATTTACAGCAGAATTTCCCATTATTATTCCTGAATCATAAAAAAGTTCAAATAAATTATTATAAATTAAGCCATTCCCTATCATGCTCTCTGAGTCAGAATATCCTAGCCTTCCATTTGCAGTGATAGAAAAATTTAATTTTTCGGTACTAATATTTACAAAGCTAGGATGCACATTAAAATCGATATATTGGTAATCTTCATAATTTTCGGCAGAATAATTAAGTTTAATAACTAGATTATAGTCGTAAGGAACTTCCTCGTCTAAAATAATATTGATAAAAGAGTCAGAGCTGTAAGTTTGCATTTGTTCTAGGTTTCCTTCAAAAATATTTGGGTTTAAAATGCTTGCATAGTCTCCAACGATTTCGGCAGTAATTATAAGATTTTCAACACTATTCAGGTAATTAATAAAAGTTCCTCCAATGCTAATGTTTTTGTTGTCTTCAAAAATAGTTTTATTTTCAATAACTACTGCTGGTGGGATAGGCATTGTTATTGAATTATACATATTTAATCTACCTTTTCCTAGTTTGCCAATATATGCTTGATTGTATGGAATTGTGTCAATATTATCGCAACCTGCCTTAATTAAAGCCATAATTTGATTTGCATTAAAGTTAGGATAATATGATCTTAAAATTCCTGCAAATCCTGACACTATTGGTGCTGCAAATGAAGTTCCGCCCCACATTAAAGCATAAGAATTGATTGCACCTGT
>CAYRQZ010000043.1:3794-19598 GCA_964426585.1 uncultured Bacteroidales bacterium
GAGCCCCAGCTACAGTTAATAACTTTGCAATTATGTTCGGCTGCATAAACAATAGATTGGTAGGCATTTTCGATTATACCGTCGGAGTTCATAATTTTTAAAGGTAAAATTTTACAATTATAACCGGCACCCGAAACGCCAATTCCGTTATCATTTGACGCTCCTGCTATACCTGCTACATAAGTTCCATGTTGATTTACATCTGCATTTACGATATTGTTATTCTCGGCAAAATTCCAGCCTCTAAAATTATCAATATACCCGTCAAGGTCGTTATCTTCACCATCGAGATAGTCGTTATAATTATATTTAATTTGATTTATTAAATCGGGGTGGGAGACTTCAATTCCTGTATCAGAAATTCCTATAACCGTATTAGTATCTCCTTTATGAATATCCCATGCCTCAAATGCTTTAACTTTTTCCAACCAATATTGGTCGGTTTGATTCATTGGGTCGTTAGGAACATAACTTAGTTCTATTTTATATAATGGCTCAGCATATTCAAAATTATTTGAAGCTGCTAACTTTTTTGCTAAAAATAAAGGGTCGATACTATTATCTATAAATGTAATTCTGTAAATATTGCTTAGGTCGACTGTGTTTTTACCGTTTTTACCGACAGTTTTACTTGGTGTTTTAATATTCGGAAATTCTTTTTCAACTTTAAAATATGATTTTTTAGAAAAATAAGGAGAAATTAAATTATAAATATTTTTTGTGTCAATAATCTTAGAATTGTTTTCTTTAATTTTTACAATTACTATATTATTGTGATAAATTTTTGTTTCATTATTTTGAGCTTTAAGAATATTTGTAATAATTACAAATACAAAAAGAAATAAAACTATTTTCAATAAATTGTTAATTTTCATGATAAAATAATAATTTTTGGCAATATACAAAAAAAAATAGCCGAACAAGTCGGCTATTTATGAAAAAAAAATAATATTTAATTTTGGACTTCTTCAACATTTCCAACAACTTTTAGTACAGTTGTTGATTGTAAAGGGTCGTTTGTAATAATTGTAATAGTTTTGCTTTGTTGTCCTTTTTTTCCAATTGAGTTAAAAGTAACAGTAATGTGGCTAGTTTCTCCAGGTTTTACAATCATTTTTTCAGGGTTTGTAGCAGTGCAACCACAAGAAGCCTTAATTTTTCTTATAATTAAATCACTTTTCCCTGAGTTGGTGAAAACAAAATTATGAGTAGATTTTTCGCCTGATTTAATGGTGCCAAATTCGAATGTTTGGTTTTCAAAAATAACTTTGGGAGCGTTCGCTAATTCTTCTTTTGTAAGATGCGAGAAGTCTTCTTCCACAGTTGCACTAATTGATAATCTATTTTGGGCATTTTTTTGTCCATTAATAACAAAGTCAACTCTATCCATTGAAAAGCCCCAGTCGTTTTTCTTTTTTGCATCATAAGTAACAGTAATAACACCAAAGCCTCCGTTTTTCTCATTTGGTTTTTTACCTGCTAATTTTTTAGGACTAACAGAAATAGTAATGTGTGGTGGGATATTTTCAAAACTTATTTCCATTGGTTCAGAACTCATATTTACTATCCCAATAGTGTCAGTTTTTGATGTGTTGTTATAAACATTAGCAAAAGCTAAATGAGTGGTTTTTAATCTTAAATCATCAAAAACGCGAGGATAAAAATCTTCGATACCTTTATCTCTTGGTGTTACTTCGCCTTCTATTCTTAACAAAGTTGTGTTGTTTTCGGTATTTGAGGTTACAGTAACCGATTTGTTGAATGTACCAGGTCTATTATTTGGATTGTAGGTAACTTTAACAAAACCTTTTGTTCCGGGTGCAACGGGTTCCTTGGTATATTCGGTGGCAGTACAACCACAAGATGCTCTAACATTTGTAATGTACAAAGGCGAATTTCCTGTATTTGTAAAGATAAAATCTACGGTTTGATTACCTGCTTCTTCTTTAAAAGTTCCAAAATTATGAACAGTTTTATCCCAAGATATTGAAGCTTGCTGGGTTTGAGAAAAAACAATAAAAGAGGAAAAAATTAAGCCGATAAATAAAAATGTTTGTTTCATATTTATAAAATTATTTAGGAAAAACAAATAAGACGAGCTTTTGGCTCGCCTTATCTAAAAAATTAATTGTTTGTATCGTTATTTCTTGGAATGACTTCTCCGGTTATTCTAATTACAGAGGTTGGTTGAAATTCGTTAGTTGTAACGGTAATTGATTTGTTAAATTTGCCTGGTCGTCCAGCTGGATTATATGAGGCAGAAACAAATCCTTTTGAGCCTGGCTGAATAGGCTCTTTTGTATAGTCAGTTGCAGTGCAACCACAAGATACTCTAACATTAGTCAAATATAAGGCTTCGTTGCCCGTGTTAACAAATTCAAAATTATAGGTTTGTAATCCTGCTTCTTCTTTAAAAGTGCCAAAATCGTGAACTGTTGTTGTCCATGAAATTGCTGGTCCTGATTGTTGTGCAAAAACTCCTATCGAAAGGCTTGTTGCGAAAACAAATAATAAAAAACTTCTCATAGTATAAAAATTTTAAAATTAAAAAAAATGTTAATATGTTTTGTTGTTTTCAAATTTTGTACCAAAAATAATAATTATATTTAAAAAATGTTCTTAAAATTTACTTAAAATTTTCAAAACTTAAGTAAAACTTGATAATCGTGCTATTGATATAATATCTAAGCTATCGGTTTTTCCATTTAAAAAATAATTATACCCCACCATTGCAATCATTGCAGCGTTGTCGGTAGTGTATTTAATTTTAGGAATATAAACTTTCCAGCTGTTTTCATTTCCCATTTCTATCAATTTGTTTCTTAGGCATGAATTGGCGGAAACTCCCCCTGATATTGCAATTTCTTTAATACCTGTATGTTTGACAGCTTTCATTAATTTTTTCAATAAAATATCAACAATTTCTGATTGTAAAGACGCACATAAATCGGAGAGGTTGTCCGAAATAAAATTACTATTTACTTTTAATTGATCTCTTAAAAAATATAAAAACGAAGTTTTAAGTCCGCTAAAACTATAATTTAAATCAGGTATATTTGGTTTGTTAAAACTAAATTTATTAGGATTTCCTATTTGAGCGTATTTGTCAATTACAGGTCCGCCAGGATAGCCTAATCCCATTACTTTTGCACATTTGTCAAAAGCTTCGCCTGCTGCATCATCTATTGTTGAACCTATAATTTCGTAGTCGGTATAAGATTTTACTATAATAATTTGGGTATGCCCACCTGATACAAGAAGGCATAAAAAAGGAAAAACAGCCTCGAAATTTTCTTCATTAGGCTCGCGTATGAAATGTGCAAATATGTGACCTTGTAAATGATTAACGCCAATAATAGGAATGTTTTTTGCAATAGCGAAACCTTTTGCAAAAGATGAACCTACTAAAAGCGAACCCAATAAACCTGGACCTCGCGTAAATGCAATAGCAGATATATCATCTATCTTAATTTTTGCCTGCTCTAAAGCTTCATTTACAACTAAAACTATGTTTTGCTGATGAGCACGACTTGCCAATTCAGGAACAACTCCTCCATATTTATGGTGTATGGCTTGGGTATTAATTATATTAGAATATAATTTACCATTACAAATAACCGCCGCCGAAGTGTCGTCGCATGATGATTCAATTCCTAAAATATTAATTCCCATTTATAAACATAACATAGTTTACAAAAGTATGTTTAAATTTTTAGATTTCAATTATTTTTTTAAATATTTGTAAATTTAATATTTATTTGTACTAAAATATTTATTTTGTTTAAACTTAGATTAAAAAGAATATTAATTATACTTAGTATCCTGATAATCAAGAATATAATCTTGATAGTCTTTCTTATTAATTCAGGTCTTTTTCAAAGTAAATTAACAAAATTAGTAATAGATTATTTTGCCCATCACTATAATATTCAATTAGAAGTAGGAAATGTTTATGTTAAATTGCCTAAAACAATAGTTTTACAAGATATCATACTCTTAGATGAGCAAAAAGACACTTTAGTATTTTCTGGTGAAATAAATGTGAAAATTGCTTCTATCTTAATTTTTGATAACAAACTTTATTTAGATAAAATTAGTCTAATCAATCCATATATCAATGTTAAAGTTGATTCTGCCGGCGTTGAAAATTATAAATTTTTATTAGAGAAATTTAGCACAGAAAAAGAAGAACAAAAAGCAGATGAAAGTACCGAATTTAGCATTTTTTGTAATAATTTTGAAATTGTAAATGCTCATTTAAAATATAAAGATTTTAGAACACCTAGCCTTAGTGATGGTTTTGCTTATTCCGACACAGAAATTTCTGGCTTTAATTTATCTTTAAGCGATTTTCAATATCATAATGATACTATTGAATTAGATTTGAAAAATTTTAGTTTTGTTGAAAAATCTGGTTTGAATATAAAACAGTTAGCAGGACATTTAAAGTATTATGACACAGGAATAGAATTGAATGATTTCATTTTTAAAACTCGCTTTTCTGAACTTATTTGCTCCCAAATAGTATTAAAAGGCAATTCTGATGATTATCTTTCGGATTTAATGAATAAGGCTAAGCTATCTATGAACATTGATACTTTAATTTTGAATGTTAATGATTTAGCTCCAATAATGCCCGAATACCGCTTCGTTTATGATAAGTTATATTTATCAGGAAACTTTAACGGTAATTTTTCAAAGTTTAAATTTAAAAATTTTAATATAAAATATGGCGAAAACACTAGCTTATTTACAAATATTGAAGTTGATGGCTTACCAAACTATGATATGACTTTTATTTTTGGAGATATTTCTGAATTAATAACAAGTAAAGATGATGTAAATAAACTTCTTAAATTAGTATCACCAAGAGACCCAATTGTATTACCATCTTCCTTGAATGATTTAGGCTTATTATCCTTTAATGGAAAAATTACAGGTTTTTTTAGTGACTTAGTTGCTTATGGTGAATTTAAAACTAGTTTAGGCTCTGTTCGAACCGATATGGCGATTATTACAGATTTTGAGAGTTTTGATATAAATTGCCAAGGTAAAATTAACGTTTCAGCTTTTGACATTGGAACTTTCTTAGGGGACCCAGATACTTTTGGGAAATTTAGTATGCAAGCAGAACTTACAGGAAAATTCGACTCCTTAGGAAATTATAATGCTACTATTAATTCAAATATTAGTGAATTAGAAATTTTAAAATATAATTATTCTGATATAGCAATTAATGGCGAAGTATCAAACACTTCTTTTAATGGCGAAATTTTTGTTGATGACCCAAATCTTAAATTCCAATTTTTAGGTAAATATAATTTTGGTAAGAAAGAACAAAACCTTGACTTTTCAACCGATATTTATGCTAATTTGAATGCTCTTAATATAACATCAGACAGTTTACCAACTGAAATAAAATTAGTTCTTTCTGCTGATTTGAAAGGAGATTTAACTTATCGTCCACAAGGAAGTTTATTTTTAAGCGATTTATATTATATTTCAAATGGACAATCATTAAAATTAAATAAATTAGATATAAACTCATATTTAGATCAATTTAATACCCAGTATTTTACATTACGTTCTGATTATGTTGATTTTAATTTTATTGGCAATTTTGAATATTACGATTTAGGGGTATCTGTATATAATATGCTGGCGAGTTATGCTCCTTCTTTTCTTAAACCTATAGATTTTGTTCCGACAGAAAGCCAAAATATTGCAAAATTTGATTTTAGCCTAAAAAAATTAAATAATATTACTGCGATGTTTTTACCCGAACTTAACATAGATGATAATATTTTTGCCGAAGGTAGTGTAAATGGAAATGCAAAAACAATAGATGCTATATTTAGTTTTCCTGTTATTAAATATGATAGTATTTATTTCTGGGGTTCTGAACTAGAATTGAAAGGAAGACAAGAAAATTTGAATTTAAAACTCACAACACAAGAAATTAGCTCGAAAAAATTTCCGTGGTTCGAAAATTTAGAATTAGGATTAAATGTTCAAAATGATAGTGTCTATTTAGAATTAGATTGGGATAATTTTGATGAATATAGAAATTCTGGTGATATTCAAATCGCAACAAAGTTTTTCCCTGTCGAAAATAGAACTATTCCTCGTATCGAAAGCGTTATATATCAATCTGATATAATCTTAGAAAATAAGTTGTGGAGCTTAAATAACTCTTCAATTGTTGTTGATAATAAAGAAATTAAAATAAATAAATTTTCAGTAACTCACGAAAATCAAACATTAAGCATTGATGGAGAAATCTCCGAAGACCCATCAAAACTTTTAAGATTTTTAATTTCAGACGTAGACATATCAAATTTTAATTCGTATATAGCCTTTACCGGCTATCAAATCAATGGATTATTGTCGGGAAATGGTAGAGTTGCTAATATTTATGAAAACCCAAGTTTTAGGTCTTCGCTGAGTATTAATAAATTCAAAATTAACAATGAAGATTTTGGACGTTTTGATATTTCTGCTATCTGGGAAGGAAGAAAAAACGGCTTTAAAATTGATGGAGTTAATAAGTTTATGAAAATTCGAGGTTCATATTTTTCAGAAACAGATAGTTTAGACTTTAACTTTGTTATGGATAATTTTAATTTAGAAATTTTAGAGCCTTACGTCTCCGATTTTGAAATTAGCAATTTAAAAGGAAATATAGACTTGGTTGTCGATGCGAGAGGAAGCCTTTCTAACCCTGAAATTTCGGGATATATAGAATTTGAAAAAACAGAACTTGTATACGACTTTTTAAAACTTAAAGCAAATATTAATGACAAAGTGTTTATTACTAATAATGCTTTGTTGTTCGAAGATTTTAAAATTTTTGATGATTATAAAAATAAAGCTGTTATAAATGGCGGGATTTATCATAAAAATTTTAGCGACTTCAAATTCGATTTAATGATAGACGCAAAAAATATGAAACTTCTTAATACAAGCGAAAAAGATAATAGTTTGTATTATGGAACAGCTTTTGCAACTGGAAATGTTAAAATTTCTGGCGACTTAGAAAAATTTGGTATAGATGTAGTAGCTAAAACCGAACCACACACTGTTTTTGTTTTACCAATGACAAGTTCTTATGAAGGAAATACTGTAAGCTATGTAACTTTTGTTGAAGCTGAGGATAGTGATAATGAAATTAAAAACGTAAAACCTATTAATGCTAGCTCTGATTATTATTTTAAATTAGATATTGAAGTTACTCCAGATGCCGAAGCGCAAATTGTTTTTGACCCCAAAGTCGGAGACCTTATTAAAGGCTATGGGTCAGGAAATCTGAAAATGGAATACACCTCTGATGAAGAGTTTTATATGTATGGCGAAATTGAAATTGTATCTGGTGACTATTTATTTACTTTAGAAAATATTATTAATAAAAAATTTCATATTAAGCCTGGCGGAACCATTATCTGGTCAGGAGATCCTTATGAAGCAAAACTAGACTTAGATGCTATTTATTATGCCAAGGCTCCATTGATAGATTTAATGTCGGCAGTTGCAGACTCTTCAAATATTTACAAAAAACCTTCTAATGTCGAATGTCACATGCACATGACTGGTAGTTTAATGGCTCCCGATATTTTATTTAGTATAAATGTCCCTAATGCTAACGAAAAAGTCAAAACTCAATTAGCAAATATGACTCAAGACGAAATAAATAAGCAAATGTTGTATTTATTAATTTTAAATCGTTTTTATAATCCTGATTCTGAAAATACAAGCCCTCAGATTGGAAACACAACCAACGCTTTTGGTGTAACTTCTGCCGAACTAATATCTAACCAGCTGAGTAATTGGCTCTCGCAAATGAGTAAAGATTTCGATATAGGAATTAACTATCGACCCGGATCCGAAGTCTCTGAACGCGAGCTTGAAGTTGCTCTTTCTACTACTTTTTTGAATGACAGACTATTAATAAATGGTAATGTCGGAATGGGCGAAAGCAAATCTTCGACTAGTAACTTAATCGGTGATATAGAAGTTCAATTAAAAGTTAATAAGCAAGGCTCGTTCCGTGTAAAAGGTTTTACCAGAGCTAATGCCGAAACACAAGCAGAACTTGGACCTTATACAAGCGGGGTCGGAGTTTTTTATACCGAAGATTTTAATACTCTCAACGAATTAATTAAACGTTTTTGGAATAAACTTACTTTTAAAAATTTAAAAAAAAGAAAAATATAAAAAAGCTTATTTAAACTATGTTTTAAATTGTTTTTTGCAAATAAAAATATATGCAAACCATTGAAAATAAAGAATTATTATTAGCTCAAGAATTTGTGTCCTTTACAAATCGCAATATTTTTCTAACCGGAAAAGCCGGCACAGGGAAAACAACCTTTTTGCGAAATTTAAAAACATTTTGCCCGAAAAGAATGATTGTTGTTGCTCCAACAGGTGTTGCTGCAATTAATGCCGGTGGCGTTACTATACATTCTTTTTTTCAATTACCTTTCTCTCCTTTTATACAAGGATTTAGCCAAGCTTCTAATTCTAAAAATGAGTCCGATTCGCAAGCATCGTATAGCTTTAAACTTAGCAGAAATAAAATAAAAATCATTCGTAGCTTAGACTTGTTAGTAATTGATGAAATTAGTATGGTCAGAGCAGATTTGTTAGATGCAGTAAACGAAGTTTTGAAAAAATATCGAAGAAGCAATAAACCCTTTGGCGGTGTTCAGTTACTTATGATTGGAGACTTGCATCAACTTGCCCCAGTTGTTAAAGAAGATGAATGGCTCATGTTGAAAGATTATTACAATTCGGCTTTCTTTTTTAGCTCAATAGCTTTGCAAAAAACCGATTTTGTTAGCATTGAACTAAAACATATTTATCGTCAATCGGATAAAATTTTTATTAATTTGCTTGGCGAAATTCGTAACAATAAGTTAACACAAGACTCAATAGAACTTTTAAATTCTAGATATATTCCTAATTTTCGACCAGACGAAAATCATGGATATATCACATTGACAACACATAATGCAACAGCTCAACTTATTAATGATAATAAACTTGCTGATATAAAACTTAAATCAAAAATATTTAACGCAAATGTTAAAAATGATTTTCCCGAATATCTTTACCCAACCGAAAAGGAATTAGAACTTAAAGTTGGTGCACAAGTTATGTTTATAAAAAATGATTCTTCTCTCGAAAAAAGATATTATAATGGGAAAATAGCTATAATCACAGAATTTGGCAAAGATTTTATTATTGTTGAAGCAGACGACGAAGAAATATTTGTTAAAACCGAAAAATGGGAAAATGTAAAGTATTCTTTAAATGAATCAACTAAAGAAATTGACGAAGAGGTAATTGGAAGTTTTGAGCAATTTCCGCTTAAATTAGCCTGGGCAATTACTGTTCATAAAAGCCAAGGATTAACTTTTGAAAAGGCAGTTATTGACGTAAATGCTGCTTTTGCTTTCGGACAAGTTTACGTTGCTTTAAGTCGTTGCAAATCTCTTGAAGGTTTGGTACTTATTTCAAAAATACCTCCTTCAGCAATAAAAACTGATTCTACAATTTCGGAATTTAACAAAAACGCCGAAGAAAATGCTCCTGATGCCGAAAAATTAAATTCTTCTAAATTAATTTATCAACAAAACTTAATCTATGAACAGTTTGATTTCCAAACTATTAAAAAAAATTATTTCTTCATACGAAAAGTTTATAATGAAAATATTTCAAAATTTGGTGATGGGTTTGTGAATATGTTTGAGGAAATTTCTAAACGATCACAAGCCGAAATATTTGAAGTTAATGATAAGTTTAATTTACAATTAAATTATTTATTCCAATCAAAAATTTTGCCTGAAGAATCTGATTTAATTATTGATAGGATTAGTAAGGCTTCAAAATATTTTATCGAAAAAATTAACGATATTTTTGTTTCAAAATTTACTAGCTCTTATTTCGATTGCGACAATAAAGAGATAAATAATGAAATAGATAAAGCAATAGAAAAATTTGAACTGGAACTTAAAATTAAATTAGCTTCAATGGAAGTTTCTTCAGTAAAGTTTGATACTGTGAAATATCTTCGCACTGTTGCTAATACTGAAATAGACTTTAAATCAAAATTTAATAGAAAAACTGTTTATATAAAACATGAGGACTTTCAACATGGAGCTTTATATGCTGAATTAAATGCTTGGCGAAAATCTTTAGCCGACGATGCAGGTATTGATGTTTATAAAGTTTTACCCTACAAAACCTTATCGGAACTTGTCGAAAAAATGCCTCAAAATATTTATCAACTTTCAAAAATTCAAGGAATAGGTAAAGTTAAAATTAAGCAATTTGGAGAAGAAATTTTAGATATTATTGATGATTATTGTAAAAAAAATAATATTGTTCGCGAAACATTTCCAGAAGAAGAAAATCCGAATTTTAAACGTTCTACCAAGAAAAGACAAAAAGAAAAATTACTCAAAGAACCCCAAAAAGATACAAAAACAATAAGTTTTGAGCTTTTTAAACAAGGGAAATCAATTTTTGAAATTTCGCAAGAGCGTGGTTTTGTTGAATCTACAATAATGGGACATTTGTCTTATTTTGTTTTGCGAGGCGAATTAGAAATAGAAAAAATTATCGAAACAGAAAGATTAGAAAAGATTAGAAATTTTATTGCCAAACAAGAAAACCGAAACTTACGCGATTTAGTACAGAACTCAAATTTTGAGTTTAATTACAATGAGTTAAGATTAGTAATATCAGTAGAAGAAAATAAAACAGTTAACTAATTTTATTATTTCTTTTTCTATCAATTTCTTTTAATAAAATTTTTCTTAACCGCATTGATTTTGGGGTAACTTCAATTAGTTCATCATCAGCAATATATTCCATAGCTTCTTCGAGGGAAAACTTTATCGGCGGTGCAATAGCAACTTTATCGTCAGAGCCTGCTGCTCTAATATTAGTAAGTTTTTTAGTTTTTGTAACATTTATACCAATATCATCGTAACGCGTGTTTTCGCCAATAATCTGTCCTTCATAAATATCTTCACCGGGAAAAATAAAAAACTTACCCCTATCTTGTAATTTATCAATAGAATAGGGTATAGCAGTTCCTGTTTCGATACTTATTAGTGACCCGTTTCGTCTAATTCCTAAATCGCCTTTCCAAGGTTCAAAAGTTTTGAAACGGTGTGCAATAACCGCTTCACCTTCTGTAGCAGTAAGAAGAATATTTCTTATCCCTATCAAACCACGTGATGAAATGTTGAAATCGAGAGTTGCTCTTTCGTTTTTAACTTCAATATTTAAAATATCACCTTTGCGTAAGGTAACGATATCAATAATTTTTCCTGCAAAATTTTCAGGAACTTGAACAGTTAAATGTTCGATAGGTTCGCATTTATTTCCATCAATTTCTTTAATAATAACACGAGGTTGCCCGAGTTGTAATTCAAAGCCTTCGCGTCTCATTGTTTCCACAAGGATAGATAAGTGCAATATTCCGCGTCCAAAAACAATAAATTTATCGGCAGAGTCGGTTTCTTCAACTCTTAAAGCCAAATTTTTCTCAATTTCTTTAAAAAGCCGGTCTCTTAATTGTCGTGAAGTTACATATTTTCCTTCGCGTCCAAAAAAAGGCGAATCATTACTGGCAAATAACATACTCATCGTTGGCTCGTCAACTTTTATTTGAGTTAATGGCTCTGGCTCTAAAAAGTCGCAAATAGAATCACCGATGTCAAAATTTTCTAAACCTAAAATGGCACATATTTCACCAGTCTGAACTGTTGCTTTGGTTTTTTCTTTTGCCAAACCTTCAAAAAGAAAAAGTTCTTTTATTGTTGCTTTTAAAACAGAAGCATCTGACTTTACAATAGAGACTTGGTCGCCAGCTTTTAGTTCGCCTCGGGTAATTTTCCCAATCGCAATACGCCCTGTATAAGAAGAGTAATCTAGACTAGTAATACGCATTTGCAAATTACCTTTTGGATAACTTGGCATTTTAATTGTTTCGAGAATAACGTCTAATAAATAGCTTATGTCTTTGCTTGGAGTTTTCCAATCTGCGCCCATCCACGATTGCTTGGCAGAACCATAAACAGTCGGAAAATTAAGCTGGTCTTCGCTAGCGTCAAGACTGAACATTAAATCAAAGACTTTTTCGTTGGCAAGTTCTGGATTGCAATTAGGCTTGTCGACTTTATTAATAACAACAATAGGTTTTAAACCAAGTTCTATAGCTTTTTGAAGTACAAATCTTGTTTGAGGCATAGGACCTTCAAAAGCATCAACTATTAAAAGAACACCATCTGCCATATTTAAAACTCTCTCAACCTCGCCACCAAAATCGCTGTGCCCTGGCGTGTCGATTATATTAATTTTAACACCTTTATATCTTACCGAAACATTTTTTGATAAAATAGTTATCCCTCTTTCTCTTTCCAAATCATTATTGTCTAGTAAAAGCTCACCAGGGTTTTGATTATCTCTAAAAAGTTTAACTTGGTGTAAAATTCTGTCAACTAATGTTGTTTTGCCATGATCAACATGAGCTATGATTGCAATGTTCCTAATATCTTCCATTAAAAATTTTTAAGGGTGCAAAATTAAAAAAAAATAGTTTTAATTATTGTGAAAAAAATAAAAATAAAAAGATTTCTATTTATATAAATATCTTTTAATTTTCTGTGTAGGAGTTTTTTCAAAAGGCATTTTTTGAATATTTATTGCTTTAATATTTGATATCTTATTCACTTTTGAATTAATATATATTAATAAATTAGCTTTAATTTCTTCAACTTTAAAGTTTAAATCTTCTTTAAATGTTTTATATTTAGCTTCAATTTCCTCCATATTCAGATGAACAATTGCCACTAATCTTCCTTTTTCTTCAACGACTAAAGATTCGACAACAAATTCAAAATTGTTTAATATTGATTCAATTTCTTCGGGATAAATATTTTCGCCACTTGAACCTATAATAACATTTTTACTTCGCCCCTTAATATAAAAATAATTGTCTTTATCTAAACTTCCTATATCGCCAGTCTTAAACCAAGCATCTGATGTTAATACTTGATTTGTTGCTTCAGCATCTTTGTAATATCCTTTCATCACAGAATCGCCTCTAACCCAAATTTCGCCTTCTTGTGTCTTTGGATCAATATCGTTTAGTTTTACTTCTATTCCTTGAATGTGTGGTCCAGTAGAATTTAATCTTACAGTCTGAGGCGTAACCCCAGCAACCAAAGGCGATGTTTCTGTTAGTCCATAACCGATTGCATAAGGGAATTTTGCTTCTAATAAAAACTTTTCTACTGTCGAATCTAATTTTGCTCCGCCAATACCAAAGAAACGTAAATTACCACCAAATTGTTCTTTTAATTTTCTACCTGCAACTGAATTTAATATTTTTCGAAAGCTAGGAATTTTATAAAGTAGTCTTATTGCAAGTTTAGAATTAAAACTAGGTAGAATTTTGTTTTTATAAATTTTTTCAATTATTAAAGGCACCGACAACATAATACTCGGCTTTATCTCTTGCATGGCAGGCAATAAAACTGCTGGTGTCGGCAATTTTCTTAAATAATAAATTGATGCACCATTTAACATTGGTAAAAGTAAACCCAAAGTGTTTTCGTAAGCGTGTGAAAGCGGTAAAAAAGATAAAAATTTATCAGTTTCAAAAATTGGCATCAAAATCCCGCTTTGCCTTGCGTTAAAACACAAGTTTTTATGACTTAACATGACCCCTTTTGATTTTCCGGTTGTTCCCGAAGTATAAATTATCATTGCTAAATCATCTTCTTCAACATTATAAAAGGATAGTGCCTGCTCTTTATTATCTAAAATAAATTCTTGTTTTCCCGTAATTAAAGAAAAATCATTTATCCTATATACAGCCTCTAAAAATTCGGTTTGAATGTTTGAAACCTTAGTCTTCAATATTTCTGCTACAAATAAAATTTTTGTTTCACTATGTTGCAAAATATTTTGTATTTCTTCAGATGAAAAATCGGGCAGGATAGGCACCAAAGTAGCTCCCATGCTTACTGAGGCAAAATATACCATTGCCCAATTCGGCATATTATTCGACAAAATAGCAATTTTATCACCTTTGCTTATTCCTAAGTTTTCTAAATTATAAATTATATTATTAATTTTAACTTTTACTTCTGAATAAGTTAAGGCTTGTTCATCTGAAAAGCTTAAAAAAGGATTATTCCCAAATTTTAAAAATGAGTTATTTAAAAAAGAAGGAATACTTAGTTTTAAATTTTTTTCCATTAAAAATATTTAAGCTGCGAGTTTAACATAAATAATTAATAATTGTTGTATTATGAAATTAATTTTATTAAAAAAAAATGTTAACAAGTTTTTAAGAATTAATTTATTGCAATAATAAAGCCAAAAGTTGAAAATATTTATTTGCTTGTTTTTAACACTCGCCACTTGTTAATAGCTCAAACAAAATGAGTAAATATTTATACCCAATAAAATGATAACACTTTGCTAACTATTATATTCCTCTGATTTATAAGACAATAGAAAAAAAAATAAAAAAAAGTTCAAATTCCTTAAAAAATATTTGTTTGATTAAATTATCTGATATATATTTGCACCCGATTTCAGGATTGGTAGTTCAGTTGGTTAGAATATCGGCCTGTCACGCCGGGGGTCGCGGGTTCGAGTCCCGTCCAGTCCGCAAGAGAAAACGCTAAGTCTTTGATTTTAATAGACTTAGCGTTTTGCTTTTTCCCCTATTTTTTGCATTCCGATAATTTTTCTATTTATAATTAAATTTTAAAATTTGATTTAAAATTTAATTGATTATATTTGTAGAATTATTAAATGCTTAAAATTTAAAATTATGGATTCTCAAATTTATGTTGTTATTGCTGTTGTTGGGGTTTTAGTTTTTATTTCAGGAATAAAAATTGTAAGACCCACGCATAGAGGACTTATCGAAAGGTTAGGTCGTTATAAAAAATACGCAAAACCAGGTTTTCATTGGATAATTCCTGGAATTGACAAAATGTATAGAGTTAATATTACTGAACAAATGGTTGATGCTCAGCCACAAGAAATTATTACTAACGATAACTTAAATGCTAGCGTTGACGCACAAGTCTATTTCAAAGTGAATATAGATGAAGAAAGTGTTAAAAGCTCTCTGTACAATGTTAATAATTATCAATGGCAAATTGTGAACCTTGCTCGTACTACTCTTAGAAATATTATTGGTACGCTTACATTAAAGTCGGCTAATAGCGAGAGAGGTAAAATTAATGCTGAGTTGCATAAAACCTTATGTGACGAAACTCGCTCTTGGGGTATTGATATTGTTAGAACCGAGTTAAAACAAATTGACCCACCTCGCGATGTACAAGAGACTATGAACAAAGTTGTAAAAGCCGAAAATGAAAAAATTGCAGCCGTTGACTTTGCCACTGCTGCCGAAACATCTGCTGACGGTACAAAACGTGCAAGTATTAAAGAAGCCGAAGGGGTAAAACAATCTAAAATTCTTCATGCCGAAGGACAAGCCGAAGCTATCCGCTTAGTAAACGAGGCTGCCGATAAATTCTTTGTTGGCAATGCTCAACTTTTGAAAAAACTCGAAACTATTGAAACCGCTTTAAAAGAAAATACTAAAATTGTTATTCCTGAAGGTAGCGATTTAGTGAATATTATTGGCGATATGGCTGGAGTTTTGCCAATAGATAGAAAGAAAAAGAAAGATGAATAATTTTTAATAAAAAGTCGGATTTGTCCGACTTTTTTTTTGTGTAATTTTGCCTTTTAGTATGTTTG
>CAYRQZ010000044.1:0-19332 GCA_964426585.1 uncultured Bacteroidales bacterium
AATGTAAAAAATTGCTATTTTATCACTCAATTGGTATTTTATTAATTCTTTTAATATGCCTGCCTCCTTCAAACTCTGTATTTAGAAATTTTAATAGAATTTCTTCTGCTGTTTTATTATTTATAAATCGGGCGGGTAAGGCACAAATATTTGCATTGTTGTGCAGGCGTGCAAGTTCGGAAATTTCTGGTGTCCAACATAAGGCTGAACGTATGCCTTGATGTTTATTTACAGTCATATTAATTCCGTTTCCGCTACCGCAAATAGATACCCCGATATTGCATTTTTCGTTTTCTACAGCTTCGGCTAATGGGTGAGCAAAATCTGGATAATCACAACTTTCTTCGGAATTAGTGCCGAAATTTATTGTTTTATAGCCTAAGTGTTCAACAAATTTTATTAAATGATTTTTTAGCTTATATCCTGCATGGTCGCAGGCAAATCCTATAATTTTATCCATTTTGTTTATTATATTAATTATTTGAAAATTTTGTTTTGTCTTTATTAAGATTTTCCGTATTCTTTAATTATTGGATTTAGTAAATATTCTAAACCATTTAATTTAATTTCATAAATTGTGTTCAATAAAACTCCCAATCGCCCTTGAGGAAATCCTTTGGAGTGATACCAAACTAAATAAGGTTCTGGAAGTTGGTAAATATAGTAATTTTTATATTTTCCGTAGGGCATTTTTTGCCTAACGAGTTCTATTAAAACATTCTTATCCATGTTGCAAAATAATGTGTTTTTTGTTATTTATCAAAGTAAAATTAAACATTTGTTAAAAAACACTTTTTAGATTGTATGAATCAATGTCTTTTTCTATCTTTGTAAAAAAATAAATAGATGATAAAAAAGCCATTAATTGATGACCCCAAAACTTTATTAAAAGTTGTTAAAGACTCTGTTTTAGAAAAGAAAGGTGAAGACTTTTTAGTTTTAGATCTTAAGAAAGCCGGTAGTAATATTTGCGATTATTTTGTAATTTGCACAGGCAATTCTGAAACTCATGTAAATACCCTTGGTCAATATATTGAGCATAATGTACGAAGTGTTTTGGCTGAAAAGCCTTGGCAAAAGGAAGGTTTTGAAAATAGTGAATGGGTTTTATTAGATTATGTAAATGTTGTTGTTCATGTTTTTCAAGCAAAAGCACGTGAATTTTATAGATTAGAACAACTTTGGGCAGACGGAGAGATTGTTGAAATATAGTTTACAACAATAATTTTATAATTTGTTTTTTTATTGAATAAAATTTGTAATAATGGAAAATAATAAAGGTTTTAATAAGGATAATAAGCCTAAGAATACTGAAAATAATAAAACTCCTAATTTCAAAAATAGTATTTGGATATATGTTATAATGTTTGGGATATTTTTGGCATTTAGTTTTATGGATTTTGGCAGTAAGCCAGAAGAAATTAATCGTCAAAAGTTTGAAACAGAGCTTCTTAAATCGGGTGATGTCGAAAAAGTTGTAGTAGTTAATAAAGACAAGGTTGAAATTTATTTAAAGAAAGAATCTTTGAGTAAAGATAAATATAAAAGTGTTTCAAAAACTGGAACATTTAACTTTTCTGCAAATACTGGTCCTCACTATTTTTTCAAAATTGGTTCTGTTGAATCTTTTGAGACACAATTAGCCGAAGCACAATCGGATATAGAGTCTTCGAAAAGGCTCACAGCTCAATTTGAGACAAAACGTAATTATTTTGGTGAAATTTTAAGTTGGATTTTACCATTAGTATTACTTATTGCTTTATGGTATTTTCTTTTCCGTAGGATGAGTGGTGGTGGCGGTGGTGGAAATCAGATATTTAATATAGGAAAGTCAAAAGCACAAGTTTTTGATAATGAAAGACGAGTAAAAATTAATTTTAACGATGTTGCTGGTTTAGAAGAGGCAAAAGTTGAAATTATGGAGATAGTAGATTTTCTAAAAAATTCAGAAAAATACACTAAATTAGGCGGCAAAATACCAAAGGGAGCTTTGTTAGTAGGTCCTCCCGGTACTGGAAAAACATTATTAGCAAAAGCAGTTGCAGGCGAGGCTCATGTTCCGTTTTTCTCTTTAAGCGGATCTGATTTTGTAGAAATGTTTGTTGGCGTTGGTGCTTCACGAGTTAGAGACTTGTTCAAACAAGCCAAAGCCAAAGCTCCTTGTATTATTTTTATTGACGAAATTGATGCCATTGGTCGTGCACGCGGTAAAAATGTTAATTTTGGTGGAAACGACGAAAGAGAAAATACTTTAAATCAGCTTCTTACCGAAATGGATGGTTTCGACACTAATAGTGGTGTAATTATTTTAGCTGCAACAAACCGTGCTGATATTTTAGATGGTGCTTTGATGAGGGCGGGCAGATTCGATAGACAAATACATTTAGAGTTGCCTGATATTGTTGAGCGTGAAGCAATTTTTAAAGTTCATACCAAAAGTTTGAAAATGTCGGCACAAGTCGAAATTGCGTTTCTTGCTAAACAAACACCAGGATTTAGCGGAGCCGACATTGCTAATGTGTGTAACGAAGCTGCACTTATCGCTGCGCGAAATAATAAAAAAGAAATTGAACGCCAAGATTTTTTAGACGCTGTAGATAGAATTGTTGGCGGACTTGAACGAAAAAGTAAAATTATTTCTCAAAACGAAAAAAGAACAATAGCTTTCCACGAAGCTGGTCATGCTACTGTTAGTTGGTTGTTAGAGCATGCAAACCCTTTGCTAAAAGTTACTATTATACCTCGTGGCCGAGCTTTAGGGGCTGCTTGGTATTTGCCCGAAGAACGACAAATAACAACAAAGGAACAACTACTTGACGAAATGGCTTCGACTTTAGGGGGAAGAGCTTCCGAAGAGATTAATTTCGGAAAAGTTTCAACAGGAGCTTTAAACGATTTGGAAAGAGTTACTAAACAAGCTTTTGCAATGGTAGGCTTTTTTGGAATGAGCGATAAAGTTGGAAACCTATCTTATTACGACTCAAGCGGACAAAGCGATTACGGATTTACAAAACCTTATAGCGAAAAAACTTCCGAACTTATTGATGCCGAAGTAAAAGTTTTAGTCGAAGAACAATATCTTAGGGCTATGAAAATTTTAAAGGAAAATCTTGAAGGACTTACCCAACTTGCTGAAACATTGTTGGAAAAAGAAGTGATATTTAGCGATGATCTTGAAAGAATATTTGGAAAAAGAAAAGGCGATAAAGGAAGTCCCGACTCTTTGAATATTGATTCAGAACAAAATCCTGATAACCAAAATATAAAAGAGTGAAAAACTTTTTTGTTAGAACTTTAACTGGAATTGCCTTTGTAGCTGTTTGCCTAACAATGATTTTGATAAACCAATGGGCATTTTTAGCATTTTTAATAATTGCAGATATTTGGCTTAAAATAGAATTTTTTAGAATTGTAAAACACGACAGTGCTAAAACACTTAGTTTTACAAGTATTTTTGTCGGTATCTTATTATTAATAATAAATTTTGTTTTCATAAATTTTGAAATTACTAATAAAATTTTTGCCATTGCTTTAGTTCCAATATTTATAATTTTTGTTGAAGAGCTATTTTCAAAACACGAAAACCCAATTCGTAATATTGCTTTTAGCCTTTTATCTTTAATTTATATAAGTTTGCCCTTATTATTAGCTCAATCTTTAAGTTTTAGAGTTTCTGTTAATAACGAAATTGAGTTTTCTCCACAAATTTTGCTTGGGATTTTAGTTTTAATCTGGGTTTTTGATTCTATGGCTTATGTTGTTGGTGTTCCATTTGGTAAACATAGACTATTCGAAAGGGTGTCGCCCAAAAAATCGTGGGAAGGCACAATAGGAGCCAGCGTTTTTACTTTGCTAGCAGCATTTTTTATGCCTTATTTTATTAGTTTTATAACGCCAACTGATTGGATAGTTATCGCTGTGATTGTTATAGTTTTTGGAACTTTAGGCGATCTTATTGAGTCTCTTTTTAAGCGGAGTATAAGTTTAAAAGATTCGGGCAATACTTTGCCTGGACATGGGGGGTTATTAGATAGATTAGACAGTTTTATTTTTGTAATCCCTTGGGTATATGTGTATTTTGTGCTGAGAGAATTATTTTCATAATTTTTTCAGCTCAATATAATAATTTTATTTTCGCTTTAACTATTCTACAAAAATAAATAAATATTTTATTTCCTCTTTTTTGA
Source organism: uncultured Bacteroidales bacterium (assembly GCA_964426585.1). Lineage (GTDB taxonomy): Bacteria > Bacteroidota > Bacteroidia > Bacteroidales > ML635J-15 > Bact-19. The sequence goes on from CAYRQZ010000044.1 coordinate 4,188, forward strand.
TTTCGTTTTTTGATTTTTCTCGGCTTTTTGATGATATGCACCACCGCCTTTGCTAATGTCGGGAGTTTTTACTATTTGCTTTTGAAAATTTATTGGCTTTTCAAATTCCATTAATGTTTTTATTTGGGGAATAGTTTTGGGTAGTTCACATTCTTTTAAATTTTCGCCGGCAATTTCTTTAATTTCAACATATTGTTTTTCTTCGTATGGCGCAAGCATTAAAATTGATTGACCTTGTTTTCCTGCTCTTGCCGTTCTACCAATTCTGTGGATATAGTCAGAGGCTATTTCGGGGCAAGAAAAATTTATAACATGAGAAATGTCGCTAAAATCTAATCCACGTGCTACAACATCTGTTGCAATTAATGAACGAGTTTTTCTTTTTTCAAAACTTTTAATAGCGTTAAACCTAAAATTTTGCGATTTATTTGAATGAATTATTCCTAAATCATCAAAATCGGCAGAAAGTCTGTCGAAAACTAAATCGGCTTGTTTTTTATCTGCGACAAAGATTAGGTTTTTCAACAATTCATCTTTTTGTGCTAATAAAATTTTAAGAAACTCGATTTTTGTATTGAAATTTTGCACAAAATAAACAGACTGTTCAATTTTTTCGACGGGTGTAGATTCTAAATCTACTTGAATTTTTTCTGGGGAATTAAAATATGACTTAATAAATTGCTCTACATTTTCGCTTAGAGTTGACGAAAACATTAAATGCTGGCGTTTGTTAGGAAGCATTTCTATGATTTGTTCTAATTGAGGTCTAAATCCTAAAGAAAGCATTTCGTCAACTTCGTCTATTACAATTTTTTTAACATTATTTAACCTTAGCACGCCCGTAACAGAAATATCATAAACTCGACCTGGCGTTCCTACTAATATGTCTGCGCCGCCATCATAGATATAATCTTTTTGTGTGTTTATATTTGCTCCACCAAAAACTCCTTTAATTCTTACGGTTTTATATTTGCTTATCTTTTTGGCTTCTTCGCAAACTTGAATTACTAGCTCACGAGTAGGAACAATTATTAAAACTCTTGGATGTTTTTGTGTTGAATACTCTAATTGATTAATTATTGGTAATAAATAAGCTAAAGTTTTTCCAGTACCTGTTTTTGCAATACCGACTACATCAACACCTGAGGTAATTCTTCGAAAAGATTTTTGTTGAATAGGAGTAGGGTACACAAAATCTAATTCTTCTAGGGCGTTTAATAGTGGTGTTGAAACTCTTAATTCTGTAAAATTCATTTTTCAATATTTTTTGAATTTATCTAAGTAAATACATTTTTCCGATTTCTTTTTTAAAATACTTATCTGCTTCTGTATTTCTTAGTTCAATTTCTTTGTTATTTATTTTAATATTCACTTGGTAAAAATATATCCCGTTTGCTAACTGATCGCCGTACATATCTTTCCCATCCCAGGCATATTGACTAATATTTTTTCCAATTCTAATTGTTCCAAACTCATCTAGAAAAATTGTTTTAACCAGTTTTCCAGTTATTGTAAAAATATCAATTCTAAGTTCGTCTGGTATTTCGCTACCTGTAAGCTCGAAAACAAATCGTGTTGAAGTTGAAAATGGGTTTGGATAATTTAAAAAGTGGGTAATACTTGATTTGTTAATTATCTCAAAATCAATAACATAATCGTTTTTCCCTGATTCGTTTCCAGAGACATCAGTAGCCTGAACTCTTAGTCTGTACATTCCATCGTTTTTGAAGACAGGTTTATATATAATTTTACATGAATTATTTGGCAAAATTGCAGGTATCCATTCAATTGTTTCTTGGTGATTTTCTTGAAGTCCAAAATAAACTCTTTTTTCGGTACCAGTACTTAATTCTGTAATATAAATTCTAAATAAAGAAGTGTCGTTAAGTTCTAAATATTTATTTTCGTCTTTAAGTTTAATTAAAATTTCTGGTTTTGCTGAAACTATTTCTCCATTCATAATATATCTACCGTCAAAACTAACATCAATAAGCGGATTAGTAATATCACCTTGTACAAAAAATATTTTATTCGCGATATTGTTAAAATGGTGTTGTTCGGCTTGGAAATAAGTTCCTGTTTGCAAATTTATAGGATTAAATTCTAGCCAAATAGAGTAAAGTCCTTTCATTCCCAAACTTGAAAAACTTACTGTGTCTTTTAAAATGTCTGCGGCAGGGTGAGGTCTAAGTGTTTTTTCTTTAGTTTTTATTATTTCATTATTTAGGTTTTGAACCCAATATCTCACCACAAGAGAGTCCATGTCGAGTGAGCTAATATTTTTGGTTGCGATAGAAAAATAAAAATCGTCTCCTTCTTGAACAGTGTCGCAACAGAAATAGTATCCAATTTTTGGGTCGATAGCAGTTTCGGGGACAGCTTTGAATTTAAGTTGCCATTTTGTGAGTTGTGCAGCAGTTTTATTGATTTTATCTTTGCTATAAAACTCTAGTTTTAAATTAGGATATGTTAGGTAGTCTATTGAATCGTTGAGTGAAAAAATTTCTAGATTATTTTCATTTAGTGGCGTCATTACTAAGTTTTCGTGTCCGAAATTATCAATTCCAAATATGCTTAAAGCAATAGAGTCTTGGAAAGTTTCATCTAATGAAAGAAAATCCCAATTTAATGATTTCCATTCTGCTGAAGGTCCTATTTTAATGCTTTTAACATATCCACTATCGGAATCTCTGTATAAATCAACGAATAGGTCAATTTCGGGTTGAGTAGCTGTACCGTAAACTTCTTGTGTTGAAGAAATATTTCCTTTTTTAGTAAAGAAAATATAAGGACGCCCGTTGGGTATATTATTAATTTGAAGTGAACCGAGGTCTAAAAAAGTTTGTTTTAATGCAGATGGCCAGTTTGAAAATTGTGCGTCTCCCCACGAATAAACTAAAATGAAATAATTTTCAGGCACATGTAAACTAATTAAGCTATTAAGCGAGTCTAGCCCTGAGGCGTTTGCGTTGAAACTAAAAAAGTAATTTTCGGTTTGACTAGAAAAACATTTTGGATAGTTTCTATGTCCAAAGTTAGCGATATTTGAGGGCCAAGCCATAAGAGTTTCGGGGTTTATAACAGCAATTAATACAGATGCATTAGCCCCACAATTTCCTACGGCACCTAATCCGTCATTGAATGAGCCGTCAATAGACCAGAATATAGCACTGTAATTGTTTTGCCCGTAGTTTACTTGGTTGTGGCAATGCAGTTGTTTCGGATAATTTATATATTTCAGTTTACGTGCTGGTCTATCATAGTTAATAAATTTAAAATCATTTTCTTTAAACTGAAAGAAATGTGCTTGCGACCAGCCCTCTTCGCCTTCAATATAAATAAATGACGATTCTTTCCAAACTAGGCTATCTGAATTTTGATTCTCTCGTGCAATTCTCCAGAAATAAACTCTATTTTCGACAAGTTCGAAAGGTAAATCCCATTTCACAATTCCACCAGATGAGTTTATTGTTTTATTTTGCAAAATTGGGCTATTAAATAAGTCAGTACTGTCAATTTGGAATAAATAATTATATTGACTTAAAAATGGATCGCCTGTTGAGGCAATTAAACTTGTGTTTTTATTTGGAATTATAGAATAGTTGTAAGGATAAATAGGATAGAGGTCGCCTGTTTTGATTAAAAAATTAAGGCTTAGTTTATTATTGTTTTCGTTGAACTCGTGAATTTCGTCTGCTGAGTCAACATAAAAATGTATTGTATTTATTCCTGGTCCATAAAGTCTATTTACAGGGAGTTTACAAAATACGGTATCTTTATAGTAACAACCATAAACAGGGACAAAATATTCACTAGTATTCCCATCAGGTAAAACTCTAGTTATTGATAATAAAAAAGTGTCGGTTACAGCTTTTCCAAGATTTTTGACAATAATTCTCACTTCAAAACTATCAATTACAGTGCTTATTTCTTGAGGATAAAATTTAATTGATTCGTTTGAAATTGTTAAGTCTGGTTTGGGGGAAGAGTTAATAATAATTGCTGGGTCGCCGTGTAAAATTGTTTCGTGACAGCTAGTTTCGACAAATGTATTTTGCGGATATGTTGCGATTAAATTTTTTATAGTCGTTTGTACTTGTTTGCCTATTGATTTATTATAATTTTTATAAGCTAGATTTTTATAAAGTTCGGTAGAATAAATATGCAAATACGAGGCTATGCCATCTCCTATTGCTGCAAGAAATCCTATTGCTCCTTTTTGTTGGGAATTAATCCATTTTTCACTTATACTAGTTTGATATCTTAAATAAATATCTCCAGCATAACAAGAGTTTGCTAAAATAAACGGATATTTTCCTGTGTTCTGGTAATTTTCGGGATCGTCGATATTTTGATCAAAGCCACCCGAATAAGCATGCCCGAAAAATGTGAGAAGGCTGGAGCCGGTATTTATTAAATTTTTCACAGAATCAGATTGAGTTATTTGAATAGGATCTGATGAGTTTTTTAAAAAAGTACTTACTCTGGCGCCATACAATGTGTCTTCAATAATATTTTTGTAAGAATTTAGATAAGATGCAAAAATTGACTGTTCGTAAGCATTAGCTCCTCCACCAAAATGTACTATATTTTTCATCCATTCTTCTTGAGGGTTTGCTTCGTATTGCATTACTTTATTTAGGTAATTTATAACATTTTGATTATTAGACGCTGCTAATCTACCCGTTGGGAATAAAGGGAAGTAATTGTTATCTAAAAGTTTTGTTGTTAAAATATTATCACTTGAAGGATTTCCAGCCGATGGGACTAAACATTCCTTATAAATTTCCGGATTATTTCTTGTGCTTCGGGCGTGTATGGCTTTTCCTATTATAAATAAATATCTTTCGTGTGGAGATAAGTTGTATAATGCTTTCAAAAAATTTCTAATTCCTGCCGGATGCTTATTTACTCCCCATGCATATTGATTATAAAGTTGGTCTATATCTATTAGTGCAACATTATACCCTGTTGTGTTTCTGTAGTTTGCATATTGTTGTGCCGATGACCAAATTGAGCTGTGCGTGATAATTATATAGTCAGCTTCTTTTGCTAAACTTTCGTAATTAATGAATTTGTTATTATTCCCAATTTTTGTAATTTTATCTACAGATTTTAAACCTGTTTTATTTGTTAAAACTAAAAACCTTTCATTTTCCGTATTATTTACTAATGTTTTTAAAGTAGATTCATTTTCAATAAGGCTTATTCTTTCATTATTAGTAATATCATAAAGAATTACAGCAGAAGATAAATCAAAATTTTTAATTTCTAAAAAATCTTTATTAGCCGAAGTATTTGCAGGTAAATAGAACTCAAAATAATTTTTATTTTCGAAGTTCCAAGTATGTGGATATTTTATATTAATATAAGAAACGGCGTTTCTATCAGCTAGATTAGGTTGGCTAATGTCGTTGGAACTAAATGTAAAACTGATATTATTTGTGAGTGATGATGAGTTTATAGAAATGTTTTTTCTAATAAATTCATATCCGGAATATATTTCGTCAATTCGGGTTTCGCCTAAAAAATTTACTTTTAAGTGATGAGGCACAGCCGAAACAGCAGCAGTTGCAGGTGCTCCTGAAACGGCAATTTCGAAAAATGTGGGAATTTCTCCTGAGAAAAAGTTAGGAATATTAATAGTTTTAGTTCTAGGCGTTTCCTCGGTTATAAGCGAAGCGTCGAAATAGCCTTCGCCTTTAGTGTAAAAACTTTGAGATGAGCCCCAATAAAATGCTGAAGTGTAATTTGTCCTAATATTTCTGTAACAAAACTCTTGAGCGTGAGGAATATAGCTTTCAAAATCTGAATTATTAATGTTTTTTATTCTTTTATTATTAATAGAAGTATTCCAAGTTAAAAAATACGCAGAAGTGTCGCTATGAAAGCTATAATCAGGATTTACACAATTATTTGGGTCGTCATAAAATCCAAGGTCTAATTCTGATTTATTTCTTTTTCCGTAAAATTCTATATATCCGTTAGGGTCAAATATGCCATTTGTTCCTTCGCCTTGAATATAAATATATTGTTCTTGCCCATGATAAAAAATTTGTATCCATCTTGGGTCAATATTATCTACAGGAATACCTGCTTGCAATAAGTTTGAATAAGGAATTCTATATAATCCATCGGCTGCGACTTGTATTTTATAATATTGTTGATTGTAGTTTATCCAACTAGCTTCAGAGCTTTGTGAAGAAGCAAATTTTGTTAAAAATAACAAAATAAAAACTAATATATTTAATTTATATCTGAAACTTATCATTGTATTTATTCTTTATTGTGAATAAAAATAAACTACTAAAATAATACATTTTTGCAAATGTTGAGTTTCTTAGTCTAAAAATAAAAAAAAAGACTTCAAAGCCGAAGTCTTTTTTAGTTTAGGGTGAATGATGGGATTCGAACCCACGACCCTCGGAACCACAATCCGATGCTCTAACCAGCTGAGCTACAATCACCATAATTTGAGCCTGCAAATTTAGAAATATTTTTTTAATTCACAAAATATTTTTTAAATTTCGAATAAATTAAATTCGTAAGATTCAATAATTGGGTTTATCAGAATTTTTTTACACATTTCATCAATAATTTCAGCTGCATTTTGTTTGTTTTCGGCTTGAATTTCGACTTCAACATGTTTGCCAATTCTAAGGTTTTGAACAGAAGTAAAACCAATTTTTTGTGCAGAGTTCATTACCGCTTTCCCTTGTGGGTCAAGCAAAGCCTTTAAAGGCATAATATTTATTTGAGCTAAAAATTTCATTTTTTATATGTTTATTTTTGTATTCTTAAATTTCTTAAAAATGAGAGTGCAATATATAAAATAATTAGATATGCTAATCCATTAATTCCAAATATTATTAACAAAATTAAGCCTGAGATAAATAATATAAGTTGCCAAATTATATTTTTAATTTTAAATTTTGTAATTTTCAATGAAAATAAACTTATGTTTGAAACCATGAACACGGGTAGTAGAACTAAACATAAGATTATAAAATATTTATTAGTAAAAATAATTTCGGAAGAAATAAATCCAAAATTTTGTTGAAATACTATTGCCGAAATAAATAAAGCAGAAGCTGGTGTAGGCAAGCCCTTAAATTCGCTTGTTTGACTATCGTCAATGTTAAATTTTGCTAGTCGGTAAGCAGAAAATAAGACTATTAAAATAGGTAAATATATTAAATATTCGGGTAAAATTTCATTTGTTTTTATAAAAGAAAAAATCATTGCCGCCGGCGCAAAACCGAAACTTATTAAGTCGGATAGTGAGTCTAATTGCTTACCAAATTCAGAAATTGCATTTAGTTGGCGTGCAATAAAACCGTCAAGAAAATCAAAAACCGAGGCTAATAAAATAAAATAAACAGCTAAATTTAAGTTGTTTGAAAATGCTAAATATGTAGCAATAACACCACAAACTAAGTTGCCTGAGGTTATTAATGAAGGTAGTGCTTTGTAAACTTTCATTTTATATAATTTTTTTCTAATAAAGAAAAATTATTTAATTTTGGCACAAATTTATTGAAGTTTTTTTGTTATGCTTGCAATAAATAACATTTTATTATGTTATTTTGTTAAATAAATAAAATAATGAAATTTATATTAAATATATTTTTACTTTTATTCTTGTTTGTTTCTGTTATTCAGGCTCAAATAGCACCTAAATATAGTAACGAGTTTATGGCAATAGGTGTTGGCGCTAGAGCCTTAGGAATGGGAAACTCTGTTATTGCTTCTAGCGATGATATAAATGCTACATATTGGAATCCGGCGGGTTTATATAAATTAGACAAAAAAATTGAAATAGGAGCAATGCACTCAGAATATTTTGCAGGTATTGCTAAATACGATTTTTTAGCCGCTTCTTATAAAATTGATGATAAATCTGCTTTAGCTTTGTCAATGATTCGTTTTGGAGTTGACGATATTCCAAATACTTTAGACTTAATTGATAGCGATGGAAATATCAGATACGATAGAATATCTTCGTTTTCGGTTGCTGATTATGCTTTTTTAATTTCTTATTCTCGACAATTGGGAATTGAAGGTTTGAGCCTTGGAGGAAATGCAAAAATAATTAGGCGAAATGTTGGGGAGTTTGCTAATGCTTGGGGTTTTGGATTAGATGCCTCGGCTATGTATATTTACAAAAATTGGAAATTCGGAGCAAATTTTCGCGACATTACAACAACATTTAACGCATGGAAGTTTAACCAAGAACTTTTACGTGATGTTTTTGAGGCAACAGGAAACGAAATTCCTGAAAATGGTTTAGAAATTACTCTGCCACGTTTATTATTAGGAGCAGGATATTTATTTAATATTAGTAAAGATTTTTCGCTTTATTCCGAACTTGGTTTAATAAATACAAGCGATGGCAAGAGAAACACACTTATTAAAACAAATTTTGTTAGTATAGACCCTTCTATAGGTTTAGAGTTTTCTTTTAGAAATTTAGTTTTTGCACGGGCAGGCGTAAATAATTTTCAGCAAATACCTGAGTTTGACAACACTTCCTCAACATCATGGCAGCCAAATATTGGCTTAGGGGTAAATATTTTTGGTTTAAAAATAGATTATGCGTTTACCGATTTAGGAAATCAAAGTTTAGCTTTGTATTCTCATGTATTTTCTTTGTCATATAGATTTAACGCCGAAAAATTATCGCAGAGTAAGCTATAAGGATTATGTACCCTGATTTTGCCATTGTATACTACAAAAACTCTCCTAAAATAGCGAAAAAAACAAATTGCTAAATTTGACCTGACTAATGAAGAACTTGAAATCATAACTATTTGATTATCAATATATATATGACGTTAGTCAGAAAAATAAACTAACCAAAACCTTGTTAGAAGCAATGAGAATTTCTATTACCTAAAAATTTAGGGTTTGGGCTTAATTCAAGTATTATTGCCATGGCAGAATCGAATTGGCAAAAATCAGTTTGGATAATCTTACAAGTAATAGAATTTAATTTTATATTTTTTTTGTAAGCAAAAGGTTGTATCTTTGTAGTCGCAAATTATTACAATATTTGCGACAAGAATACTTAAATAATTATGAGTGAAAGCGTTGAAACAAAAATACTTAGAAAGATAAAACGAGCGAAAAACGATTTGCTGTTTTCCGTAGATATGTTCGCAAAATTCGGTAATGCAAAAGCGGTTAGTAAAGCATTGGAACGATTAACAAAAGAGGAAAAATTATATCGTGTTGCAACAGGTTTTTATGCTTTGCCAAAAAGGCACGATAATTTTGGCGTGATTTTGCCAAGTATTGACGAAATTGCACTTGCCATAGCTAAACGTGACAAGGCGAGAGTTATGCCGACAGGCAGTTATGCACTTTACAAATTAGGACTTACCACACAAGTGCCTATGAATGTAGTGTATTATACAGACACTTCCGCTCGATTTGTTAAAATCGGTAAACGAACAATCAAATTTAAAAAAGCGAGTTCTCGCAATCTTGCTTTCAAGGGCGAAATCAGTATGTTAGCCATTCAAGCCTTACGTTCATTAGGTAAAGGAAACGCAACGGAAGAAGAAATCGCACATATAAAAAAGATTTTGCAAAACGAAAATCTTGCACATTTGAAACACGATTTATTACTTGCTCCTGTTTGGATTCGTGAATTATTAACAGAAAAAAAAGATATATAAAAGAAATGACTGGTTTTGAGCATTTAAAGGAATGGTTGCGACTTTCCGACAACGATAAAATAATTTGTTTCAAGGCAATAACTGACAAATACGATTTGAAAATGCCTGCCGTTGAAAAAGATTGGTGGGTAACGCAGACTTTGTCAATTATTTTTTCAATGCCGTATGCCAAATCGCTGATTTTCAAAGGAGGTACTTCTCTTTCAAAAGCGTGGAAAATAATTGAACGTTTTAGTGAAGATATTGATTTGGCATTAGATAGAGAGTTTTTAGGTTTCATAGGCGAATTAAGCAAAACCCAAATCAATAAATTACGCTATGCATCTTATAAATTTTTGACAGAGAACTTTACGCCTGAGTTACAACAAAGGTTCAATGACTTAGGCTTTGCCGATGTCTTAGTAAAATATCGTGAAGTAGTAAATCATGACCAAGACCCTATCATAATTGAAATTTATTACCCAAAACTAACCGAAAAAGACGTTTATTTGCGACCAGGTGTGTTGGTTGAAATTGGTAGTCGCTCACTAAAAGAGCCATTTTCTCATTGCAAATTTAAAACTTTGGTTGCAGAAAATTACAGCGATGAATTATTTGCTGATAACGAAATAACAATTCCAACGGTCAATGTTGAACGCACATTTTTGGAAAAAGTTTTCTTGTTGCACGAAGAATATCAGCGACCGGTTGAGAAAAGACGAGTAGAGCGATTAAGCCGACATTTGTATGACATTGAAAAAATATCACAAACAGCATATTTCCCAAAAGCGTTATCGGACAAAGATTTATACAAGACAATCGTTGCACACCGAGACAAATTTTCGCATTTGGGTGGAGTTGACTACGCTAAGCACGATCCGCAATTTATAAATATCATTCCACCCGAAAGCGTATTATCGCTTTGGGAAAAAGACTATGCCGAAATGTCAGAAAGTATGATTTATGGAGAAAAATTAAGTTTTAAGGAGTTAATTGACAATATAAAACGAGTAAATGAAAAAATAAATGGAATAGCATGGGGGGGGGGGAAAACTGCATATAACTTGAACTGTGTAAAAAACCAAAATTTTTACCCAAAATTTTTTCCATAATTATCATTATATGAAATACCATTTTTTACACAACCAAAAACTTGCCTTAAAAGCTTAAAACAAACTGCTATAACTGCCAATTTTCCATTTTTACCATTTGCTTTTAAACGTTGATATAATTCCCTGAAAGAAGGATTTGTTTGCATTGCGTTCATCGCATATATATAATATGACGAAGTTGTTTTCCGCCTTGTTTACTGATTTTGTTGCACCTTTTAATGCTTGTTCCGCTCGTATAATCTATCGGACTCAACCCTGTATAACTAATCAATTGACGGTAATCCTCCATCCCTTTAAACGTTTGTGTGAAAATAATAAGCTCTGTGGCTGCTCGTTTTCCAATGCCTCTCACACTACTAACAATCGTCAACAATTCAGGTTGCCCTAATTTTAATTTTTCTTGTAATTCTTTCTCCATTTTTTTATTCTCTTATATATCTGCATATTGACTATAAAATTGGACATTACGTAAAGCTAATGATGGACGAAGTGTTTGGAATTGAAAATTTCCGTAACGACATTACACGCATAAAATGTAATCCGAAAAATTTTGACCGACTAGGTTACGGAAATATCAAGGATTTAATTCTATTTTATACAAAAACTCAAAAACCGATTTGGAACGAACCTCGCAAACCCTACTCTGAAAAAGATTTAGAAACATTATTTTCAAAAAAAGATAAAAACGGCAGAAGATATACTACTGTTCCTATTCATGCACCGGGCGAAACGGAAAACGGAAAATCAAATCAACCGTTCAAAGGAATGTTGCCGCCGGCAGGCAGACATTGGCGCACCGATGTTGAAACTTTGGAACAATGGGACAAAGATGGATTAATAGAGTGGTCGTCAAAAGGAAATCCACGAAAAATAATTTATGCAGACGAACGTGAAGGTATGCGAGTTCAGGATATTTGGGAATTTAAAGATCCACAGTATCCGGATTACCCGACAGAAAAAAATGCCGAAATGTTAGATTTAATCGTAAAAACTTCGTCGAATGAAAATTCAATTGTCTTAGACTGCTTTTGCGGAAGTGGTACAACATTAAAATCCGCACAAACAAATAATCGCCATTGGATTGGTATTGACCAATCAAATTTAGCAATCCAAGTAAGCAAACAAAAAATCAATGATATTGTGGCAGATTTATTTGTTCAAAAAACGGAATATGATTTTTTAAATTTGATGGATGCAGAAAATGACAACCGAGATAGCGAGTATTTTTTTAAAGTGTAATTGAAAAATTTATAGTTACTAAATCGCCTAACTTCACCATTTCATACTTCAAAAACTCTCCTCAAACAACGAAAAAACAAGGATAGATTTGAAAAAATGCAGATTGGCAACAAAAAGGGTTCAAGCAAAAAAGTAAAAAAAACTTCGGGCTGTCAAACTATCTAAACCACAAACTAGCAGCGAAGCTAAACCTTTCCTCCAATTTTATAAACTTGCTGATTATCTGCAACTTGTCAGTTGGTTTTGTTTGCCTAATTGATTGATTGTTAGCACATTGGTTAAATAATTTTACAAGCCTATATTCTAAAAAATTAATGTATATTTTTGAAAAATAACCCACGCAAAACCCTTGCTGGTTTGGCGAAGGTGAATTGTATAGGCGAGAGTAACTCGAAATGTTGGGTAAGACGTGGGGGAGTAAGTAAGTTGTATGCCATTTTGGAGCAGTGCGTTGTCCGAACAGAAAAATTTTTCAAGACTTAAAATAATTCGATAAAAAATGATAATTTTGTACTATCTAATAAAATACATTTCCAACAATGAACAAATGGACTGAATTAAGTATAGAATACGCAAATCAACGCTCATATCTTGACGATTTATTTCACGTTTATCCAACTATTCCTGATGGAATTAGAGAAATTAACAATGAAATTTGGAAGGGCGTTGAAAAAGCATTTAGCAAGAAAAACAACGATTTACTTATTTGCGAATTACTGAAATTGGATTTATTTCCAATAAAAGATAGTTATATTGCTTATTTGAAGCGAGATAAAACAGCTATTGAACGCAATCCGAGAACAATAAACCGAATTTGCGGACGACTTTATGAAATGGGTATTGACAAAATTTTTGAACAATGCAGTATTCCGAAAGAAACCAACCGACAAATTGGACCGATGTTTAAGGATTGGTTACGAAAGAAATCTTTGGGAATTGAGCCTGTGAATATAGAGAAATTTCTTGCTGACAAAAATGATGCTATTCTCGATGCAAGCGACAAAGCAATGATGGATTTTGCTCGAGAAGAATTGAATTACAAACATAACAAAGGGCTTGATTTTGTTGCTCGTTTTAACGGAAAATATGTGATTGGCGAAGCAAAATTCTTAACCGACTTTGGCGGACACCAAAACGCACAATTTGCCGATGCGATAAGTACAATCGAAACTAAAAATGTAAAAGCCGAAAAAATCGCTATTCTCGACGGTGTTTTGTATATCAAAGGTAAAAATAAAATGTACAAAGCAATTACAGAAATATATAAAAATCAAAATATTATGAGTGCCTTGGTTTTAAGAAATTACTTATATCAGTTGTAAGAGCTATGAATAAAAATATATTAATACAGTCAGACAACCTTTTAGGTCTTAATTATCTATTAGTAAATGGTTTTAAGGGTAAAATAGACTTGGTATATATCGATCCGCCATTCGCTACAGGCGGAAATTTCACTATTACAAACGGTAGAGCAAGCACAATCAGCAATTCAAAAAATGGTAAGATTGCTTATGCCGACACTTTGAAAGGAAGTGATTTTATTGAATTCTTACGCGAAAGATTGCTTTTAATCCGAGAATTATTGTCGAAAAAAGGCTCTATATATCTGCATATTGATTATAAAATTGGACATTACGTAAAGCTAATGATGGACGAAGTGTTTGGAATTGAAAATTTCCGTAACGACATTACACGCATAAAATGTAATCCGAAAAATTTTGACCGACTAGGTTACGGAAATATCAAGGATTTAATTCTATTTTATACAAAAACTCAAAAACCGATTTGGAACGAACCTCGCAAACCCTACTCTGAAAAAGATTTAGAAACATTATTTTCAAAAAAAGATAAAAACGGCAGAAGATATACTACTGTTCCTATTCATGCACCGGGCGAAACGGAAAACGGAAAATCAAATCAACCGTTCAAAGGAATGTTGCCGCCGGCAGGCAGACATTGGCGCACCGATGTTGAAACTTTGGAACAATGGGACAAAGATGGATTAATAGAGTGGTCGTCAAAAGGAAATCCACGAAAAATAATTTATGCAGACGAACGTGAAGGTATGCGAGTTCAGGATATTTGGGAATTTAAAGATCCACAGTATCCGGATTACCCGACAGAAAAAAATGCCGAAATGTTAGATTTAATCGTAAAAACTTCGTCGAATGAAAATTCAATTGTCTTAGACTGCTTTTGCGGAAGTGGTACAACATTAAAATCCGCACAAACAAATAATCGCCATTGGATTGGTATTGACCAATCAAATTTAGCAATCCAAGTAAGCAAACAAAAAATCAATGATATTGTGGCAGATTTATTTGTTCAAAAAACGGAATATGATTTTTTAAATTTGATGGATGCAGAAAATGACAACCGAGATAGCGAGTATTTTTTTAAAGTGTAATTGAAAAATTTATAGTTACTAAATCGCCTAACTTCACCATTTCATACTTCAAAAACTCTCCTCAAACAACGAAAAAACAAGGATAGATTTGAAAAAATGCAGATTGGAAAAGGGAAACATTTTGTTCCTATAGTACAATTATGGGGTATTATGACTTTTTTTCGATATTTAATTCCAAAGATTAGAAAAACATTTTGCTTTTAGGTGCAATCCCCCTAGCATGAAAAACAGTTGAGTTTTTTGCTAAGAATTAAAAAACAAATAAACTTAGATTCATATTAAAACTTGATAGAAGTAAAATTTGAATAATGTTTTCGTTTCGATCAGCTATTTATTTTGAAAAAAATGTAACTTTGTAACGAGATTAAAGATGAATTTAGATAACACATATCAAGAAGATTTTGAGCATATTCTTACGCTCATCACCGAAGCACGAAACCGTGTTTATCGAAAAGCTAATAGCGAGTTGGTTTTGTTGTATTTCAACGTGGGCAAGGTTGTATCAGACAAGGTAAATACAGGAAAATGGGGAGAAAATATCGTTCATAGACTGTCGGACTTCATTCTATCAAAAGTTCCAAATCTTTCGGGTTTTAACCGCAGAGGTTTGTATAGAATGAAACAGTTTTTTGAGGTGTATTCGGAAGACGGATTTGTGTCAAAGGTGTTGACACTTTTACAAGACAATGAGAATCAGGCAAATAAAATTGTGTCGGCACTGCCGACAC
>CAYRQZ010000045.1:0-1417 GCA_964426585.1 uncultured Bacteroidales bacterium
CAACTTTAAATGCACAAGTTTCACAAATTAATATAAACGCACAAGTAAAAGACACCCTTAATGAAACAGTGCCTGCTGCCACAGTTATGCTCTTAAATAGTAAAGATTCAACTTTAGTGAACTACACTACTACCAACTCCGATGGATATTTTAGTTTTAAAAACATAAAAAACAATGGTTATTTATTAAAAATTTCGCATATAAGTTATATGCCACTTCAAATCAATATTCCTGTTTCGGCAGAAGCTAATGTAAATTTAGGTACACTAAGAGTTGAACCAATTGCAGAAATTTTAATGGAAGTTGTTATAAAATCAGCACAAGCCCCTCTATTTATCAAAGGCGATACAGTGGAATATGATGCGAGGCTTTTTAAAATTCCGCCAGGTTCAACAGTCGAAGATTTATTAAGGCGTTTACCAGGAATAGACGTAGATTTAAACGGGAATATTTCTACTCAAGGGAAAGATGTAAAAAGAATATATGTAGATGGAAAAACATTTTTTGGTGATGACCCAAAAAGTGTTACAAAAAATTTAGACGCTCAGGCAATTTCTAAAGTTCAAGTTTATGAAGACAAGTCAGAACAAGAACGCATGACAGGAATTAGCGACGGCAAGGAAGAAAAAGTTATGAACTTAGAACTTAAAGATGAGTTTAAAAAAGGACACTTTGGAAAAGTTACTATTGCAGGAGGTACAGAAAATCGTTGGGCAGCAAGAGGAAATTTTAATAGCTTTAATAAAACTCAACAATTTTCGCTTATCGGATATGGAAACAATATAAACCAATCAAGTGTTAACTGGGAAGATTATTCTGAATTTAAAGGGAATGCCGCTTTCTCCGGAAGAGATAATGGCGACTTCGGCTTTGGTAACATAGGCGGTTATTACATGATGATACAAGGAGGTTTTCGTTCTAGTAATAGCGATAAATATGGATTCTCAAATAATTATGGAGGAGGTGTAAATTACAACTATTTTAAAGAAAAAATAAACTTTAATGCATCTTATTTTTACAATCAAACAAAGCATGACTCTAAAATTTACACCGACAGAAAAACTTTTTTAGCCGACACTAGCTTTAATATGTATGATACAACAATTAATAATTCATTTGTAAATTCTCATAGTTTGAACTCCAGATTAGAATATAATATTGATTCTAGCAATTCAATTATTCTAAAAATTGATGGAAAACTATCACAAAATAATTCAGACAATATTAAAAATCAAATATTTTTCTCTGGTACTGATATTTTTATTAATAACAATCTAAACGATAACTCTAATAAATACGACTCCAAAGATTTAAGCACCTTGGCAATTTACAAACATGATTTCAATAAAGTAGGACGGAAATTTGCACTAAGTGGCTTTTACGCTCTTAATCAAAACGATAATAAAGAAAATATTTT
>CAYRQZ010000045.1:1517-19045 GCA_964426585.1 uncultured Bacteroidales bacterium
AATAACAAAGAAATTTATAACAGATTGGGAACTAGCTTAAATTATAATTGGAACGGAATAAACTTATCATTAGGTGGAGCTTATCAAATAATAAATCTTTTTAATTCTTATTCAACAACAGAGTCATCTCCTTTATTAGTTCCAGCTTTATCAAAATCATATTATAATTTTGTTCCTAATTTTAACGCAAATTTTCAATTCCCAAACAAAATGAGATTAAATTTTAGATATTCTTATGCTATTAACGCACCTTCAATAAATTATTTACAACCCATACCAAACCTTAGTAACAGATTTTTCAAAACTGTTGGTAATCCCGATTTAGACCCTTCAAAACAACATAACTCTAGCGTATCATGGTCGTATTGGAATCAGTCTTCGTTCACAAGTTTTTCTATTGGTTTAAGCCACACATATTCCGATAGCCAAATTATTTATAACCAAGAAACAAAATTTGTTGACGATTTAGGTTATACTACCATTATGAAACCTGAGAATATTAGTGGCGGGCAGTCGGCTTCATCTTATTTTTGGTCAAGTATACCTTTAATAAAAACAAAACTTAGCCTAAATTTGTCAGGAAACTATTCATATAGCAACTCTCCAACCTATATTAATACAGTTAAAAACACCTCTATTAACAACTCATATAGTTTATCGCTCGGATTTGATTTGAATTTAGGCTCTAAATTGCAACTTTCTGCCTCCTCAAATGGCTCTTTATCAGATATTAAATATTCAATTCAAACTAGCCAAAATCAAGACATTATGTATTTAGGAGCAGGGCTTGGAGTTAAATGGCAATTTGCAAAAAAATCATTTTTTGAGGCTAATTATGATTTCACAAAATATCAAAATGATAGGTTTGAACTTAACGAAGGGCTACATTTAACAAACCTTTCAATTAGGCAAGTTTTAGGTAAAACAAATAAATTTGAACTCAGATTAGCTGCATTTGATGTTTTTAATCAAAACAAATATATTTTACAACAGCCAGGTATTAATTATATAGAAACTACTAAAGCCCCAACTTTGGCACGATATTATATGCTTAGTGTCTCATATAATATAAAAGGTTTTGAAACAAAAATGAAAAAAGATAGATGGTAAACAAAAAATAAAACAAAAAAAATGAAACAAATAATTTTAAGCCTAATTGCAGCTTTAATAATAATAGGTAATTTGAAATCGCAAGATATTCAAGGAAGCATTAAATATGAAATTACACATGATTGGATAAAAAAACTTAATACTGTTGATTACCTTAGTAAAGAAGAAAAAGATAGATATAATTATATATGGTCGAATAGATCGGAGCATAAAGAACAAGCAATACTTTATTTTACAAATTCCCAAACTCGTTACGAAGAAGTTGAAGAAATTAATCAAAGAGGGCATGCCTGGCGCAATGATGAATATATTATTTTTAGAGATTTTGAAAATAACAAAACTTTAGACTTAATCCGAATGAGTGATAATCTTTATGTAATAGAAGACGAAATAAATAACCAAAATTGGAAAATTTTAAACGACATTAAAGAGGTTGCCGGGCATATTTGTATGGATGCTGTTTATACAGATGAAGTTAAGGGTAATAGAATTATTGCTTGGTTTGCATTAGACCTGCCAATACCAATGGGACCCGAAAGATACGGAGGTTTGCCTGGTGCGATTTTAGAAATTGACGTAAATAATGGTGCCATGATTATTTCTGCTAAAGAAATAAATAATATTAATGTTGAAAAGCTACTTGTAAAACCCGAATACAAGAAAAAAACTAAAAAATTAAGTGAAAAAGAATATCAAAAACTAATTTCAAACCAGATAAAACAAGCCAAAGAATCGGAAAGACCATACTTTTGGATAATAAGATACTAATAATTGGCTTAACTAATGTTTTGATTTACAACACCGTCTTTAATATAAAATATTTTATCAGTTAGTTTTGCATGTTCTTGATTATGAGTAACAATTACAAAAGTTTGAGAGAACTCGTTTCTCAAGCCAAAAATTATTTCATAAAGAGCTTTTGCGTTCTCAGAATCTAAGTTTCCCGAAGGCTCATCAGCTAAAATAATCGAAGGGTTATTTATTAAAGCACGAGCAATAGCAACTCTTTGCTTTTCGCCACCCGACAATTCATTAGGCTTATGATTAGCACGTTCGTAAATGTTTAAAGAAGTCAAAAGGCTTTTTGCTTTTTTCATAAGATCGGATTTATTTGCACCGCCAATAAAGCCAGGAATACAAACATTTTCAATAGCTGTGAACTCAGGCAAAAGATGATGAAATTGAAAAACAAAACCTATTTCTTTATTTCGAAACATTGTTAAATCCTTATTACGTAAACCAACAATATTTGTATCATTTATATAAACATTGCCTTTATCCGGCTTTAATAAAGTCCCCACTATTTGCAATAAAGTTGTTTTACCTGCACCGCTAGCTCCCAAGACAGATACAATTTCAGACTTTCCAATTTCCATATCAACACCTTTCAGGACTTGTAAATCGCCATAAGACTTATGAATTTTTTCAATTTTTATCATAATAAAATATTTTTGTAAAGTTATAATTTATATTTAAGGGTTAATAAATTTATAATAATTATTAATAATTTACTCACAAACATTTAATACATAAGTAATTAAACTTACTAAAAAGATTTTAACAATTTTATCATTATCGGTTGTGAATAAAAGGATAATTATTTAGTTCAAAAATATTTTAAAAGAACATTAGTAATAGTTAATTTTGGCTTAGAAAATTCGGACAAGAAATGAGTACAACTACAAGAAAAACTACCAAACAGAATAAAGAAACATCAATAGATAGTTTAAACGCTGTTTACGGCAAAATGCCACCACAAGCAATAGATTTAGAGAAGGCTGTTTTGGGCGCTTTATTAATACAATCTGATGCAATTTTTAATGTTCTCGACATTCTTCGTCCTGAATCTTTTTATGATAATGCCCATCAAGAGATTTTTAGGGCGATTTTGAACTTAGGCACCAACCATAAACCTGTTGACATAATCACAGTTGCCCATGAATTAAAATCTCGCGACAACTTAGACATTATAGGAGGCGAATATTATCTTGCCGACCTAACCGACAAAGTTGCTACTGCTTCGCACCTTGAATACCACGCTAGATTAGTACATCAAAAATATATTCAACGCGAGCTTATTAAATCTGCCTCAGAAATACAACGCCGTTCTTATGAAGAAGGAGAAGACGTTGAAGAACTTATAAATTTTGCAGAATCAGAAATTTTTAACATCTCCGAAGGAAATATTAAAAGCGAGACAGTAAGAATAAATTCTATTTTACAAAAAGCATTAACAGCTATTGATGAAGCCTCAAAAAATAAAAATAAACTTCTTGGTGTTCCTAGCGGTTTTTCGGCTATTGATAGGATAACTTCTGGTTGGCAACCTTCCGACTTAATAATTATCGCAGCACGCCCTTCGATGGGAAAAACTGCTTTTGTTTTATCAATGGCTAGAAATATGGCTGTTGACCATGATAGACCTATTGCTTTTTTCTCCTTAGAAATGGCTTCCATTCAGCTTGTTAATCGGCTTATATCGGCTGAAACAGAACTACCTGGAGATAAAATTAGAACCGGAAATTTGCATGGGCACGAATGGACACAGCTTAATCAAAAAGTAAAAAACCTCGAAATTGCACCAATATTTATTGACGATACACCAGCAATATCAATTTTTGAGCTTAGAGCAAAATGCAGAAGATTAGTAAGAACTCATAATATTCAAGGGATTATTATTGATTATCTACAACTAATGACCGCAGGTGTTGATATGAAAGGAAATCGCGAACAGGAAGTAGCAACAATTTCTAGATCATTAAAAGCTATTGCAAAAGAATTAAATATCCCAATTATTGCTTTATCACAATTAAACCGCTCTGTTGAATCACGCTCAGGAGATAAAAGGCCACAATTATCCGACCTTAGAGAATCAGGTGCTATCGAACAGGATGCGGATATGGTTTTATTTATACACAGGCCAGAATATTATGGAATTGATGTAGACAAAGACGGGCAAACACTTAAAGGTATTGCCGAAATAATTATTGCTAAACACCGAAACGGAGCCACCGATACTGTGAGACTAAGATTTAGAAAAGAATTTGCAAAATTTAGCGACTACATTGATGATGACAATAATGTAATTTTTGGATCAAAAATTAACAACGAAAGTTCTTTTGAACAGGACACCTCTTTTGATAGTAATAATAATTTTTTAAACCAAAACGATGAGTTTTAGACCCTTTTTGATAAGTTATAACAAAGATTGACCCATTTTTAGACTAGAATTGAGTTCTATTTTAAGATTTGACAAAATGTCGGTTTCCATTAATAAAATTACGCTTGAGCCCATCTCAAAATGACCTATCTCCTCTCCTTTTTTAACAAAAATACTCTTATCAAAGTCTTTTGATGCCATAATTCCTTTTCGGATATTTGTTTGCAGACCTGAATCGAAAGATAACTTAACCTTACCAACCAATAATGCCCCAACTAAAACAAAATAAAACCTACCATAGTCTGAGTTCCCCGACAATACAATTCTTTCGTTTCGGCAATAAACCCTATTTTTTTTATATACAGTTTTTTCTCGAACAGACCTTAATGTGCCAGGAAGATAAACGGCAGAATTTATTTCCATATCAAAACAAGCATGAACACGATGATAATTAGCTGGCGACAAGTAAAAAACTGTATATGATTTCAAAAAATCAAACTTATTGGTAATTAAGTCTTCGATATAATAGTGTTTATGTTTTACAAAAATTCTATTCTCGGCTGAAACTCGTCCAAAATCAAACAAAAAGCCATCAACAGGAGAAATTATTCCTGTTTCAATTTTGCGAACACCAGGTTTTAATTTTCTTGTAAAAAAACTATTGAAGTTTATAAACCCTTTATTAGGGACAACGAACTCAGATAAATCAATCCCATATCGTCTTTTATAAACACGTATCAAAACAGAAACCGACCATTTAGGTCTTTTCATATTAGATACACGCCCCGCAAAACGAGATGTGAAATTTCTATAATTTTGACCAGGCTTAATAGTATCCGACATTATTTTTTATTATAAAAATTCATTGTTCTTTCTATCCCAAGAATCGGAAAACTTAGTATTGCATCAGCTGCTAGCTCAATTCTTGGAGGTAATAATTTTAATTCATCTTCTGACCACTCTCCCAACACATAATCAACCTGAGTGCCACGCGAAAACTCATTTCCTATTCCGAAGCGAAGACGATTATAAACATTTGTGCCTAATATTTCTTCGACATTTTCTAAACCATTATGCCCAGCACAACCACCTTTATGCCTTATACGAATACTACCAAAAGGTATTGCTAAGTCATCAACAACTATCATCATTTTTTCAATTGGAATATGTTCTTTTTGCAAATAATAATTTACTGCTTTACCGCTTAAATTCATATAAGTTGTTGGCTTTACCAAGACTAATGTTTTCCCACGATGCTTCATATTTGCCACAAAACCATACCTTTGATCAGAAAAACAAGTGTTAGACTTTTCTGCAAGAAAATCTAACACTTTATATCCAATATTATGACGTGTATTTTTATATTCGTCTCCAGGATTTCCCAAACCTAGAACTAAATACTTCATAGTTCAGGAATATTTATTATTATTCGGCAGCTGCTTGCTCTGCTCCGCCTTCACCGCCTTCACCGCCTTCACCAGAAGCACCACGAGTAGAAACAATAGTAACTAAAATACTAGATTTTGAATCAACAAACTCAAGATTATCGGATTGTAAATCTTTGACTCTAATTGCTTGCCCTATTTTTAAAGGAGTAATATCTGCTTCAAAAAAATCAGGAATATGTTGTTCTAAACCTTTGACTGTAATTTTTCTGAAATTTTGTTTTATTTTACCACCACTTTTTACGCCAATAGAGTTACCAATTATTTTTAATGGAATTTGAATTTTAATAGGTTTTTCGGGATGGATTTCATAAAAATCAATATGCAAAATTTGATCGGTAACCGGGTCAAACTGAATATCTTTTACTAGCGAAACATAAACCTTATCTTCAATTTTTAAATCGGCAAACATAACTTCGGGAGTATATATAAATTTCCGAACTGCTGCAAAAGATGTTTGAAAATTAATATTTTTTTCGCCACCATAAATTACACAAGGAATATTTTCGCCTTTTCTAATTGATTTTGTTGCTTTTTTTCCTAATCCTGTACGTAATGTACCATTAATCTCAAAATGTTTCATTTTTTATAATTTTAGCGTGCTACTAAGCTCTGCAACTGCAAAACCCCATCACACATTTGACAATAAGGCTGCAAAAATAATACTTTTTTTACCATAGACAAAACTTTTATTGTGAAAAATATTTAGAAAAATAAAGAAAAAAATGAATTTTGTATGCAAGTATGTCTAATTATTAATTTATTTTAGCAACTAATTAAAAAAACGGTTTTGCTTATAAAATTACAAAAATATTTTGGCAAAAACTTACACAATTAGTGTTAGCAATGGATGAAATAAAGTAAAATAATGGAAAAAATTAACTATCGTTTAGCTACAGAGCAAGATTTTGCAGAGATTTTGAATATGATTAAAGCATTAGCACTTTTTGAGAAAGCGCCTGAAAAGGTAATTAATACAGTCGAATTAATGAATAATGAAAAACATTTATTCAATTGCTTCATTGCAGAAACTAACGAAAAAGAAATTATTGGCATGGCATTATATTTTATCGCTTATTTTACTTGGGTAGGAAAATCATTATATTTAGATGATTTATATGTAAAACCAGAATACCGGAGCAAAGGCATTGGAACAGCACTGTTAAAACAAATTTTCAAAACTGCCAAAACAGAAAATTGCAGGCGACTACGTTGGCAGGTATTAAATTGGAATTCCCAAGCTATTAAACTTTACAAAAAAGCAGGCGCAATTATTGATAATGAATGGACAAACTGCGATTTTGAATTTGAGCAAATCAAGAGCTTTTAATTAAGTTTTTAAAAGTTTTATTTTCATCTTTTTTGCACAATTATAACCGATTTCAAAAATTTCTTCTTGATGTTTCATTTCTAAAGAATAATATTTTGAAATATTTTCGGGTTCAATTAACAAAGAACACTTTGCCCTAACATACTTCATATTATTGTTCATATTTATTTGAAATGAGCGAGTAGCAATTTGAAAAATATTATCTAATTTACTAACACTTTCATTAGGAAAAATATTAACCCCAATAATGTATTCGCACTGTCTAACTAAAGGTCTAACAGGAAGATTATCGGTTAAGCCACCATCAACAAAAAGGCTATCCCCAATTTTCACTGGAGAAAAAACTATTGGAACTGCCGCTGAAGCTTGAACAATTGTTGATAAGTTTCCTTTATTATGATATTCGGCTCGCCCAGTTGTTAAATTTGAAATGCAAACATAAAAAGGTAAAATCAAATCTTCGATATTAGGTTGCTTAATGTTTTTCTCTAAAATCAGTTTTAGATTAGAAATACTAAACAAGCCATCTTTTGGAATATGAACTTTTGAAAAATCAGAAAATTTTTTATTTTTTAATATCTCAAACACATCCCTCGGTGAATATCCAGCACAATAAAATGCACCAACGATAGCTCCAGCGCTAGAACCAGACAAAATTTCAGGAAAAATACCTTTTTCGTTTAAAGCTTGCAACACTCCTAAATGAGCAAAACCCCGAACACCTCCACCACTTAATGAAATTCCTATACCGTATTTCTTCATAATTTACAAATTATAAAAGTTTAACTAATACCTGTGAATAAATATAACAAAATTAAGATATTTTTATTTTTTTTAGTTAAAGTTTTTTAACAATTTTGCAAACCTATGAATTTTAATAAACTTGCAAAGAAATTATTTATCTGGCGTCTAAAAAAAATTTCAGACCAAAACTTCCTACTAATAATGGCAGTAGTCGTTGGCATTGCGGTTGGATTAGCTGCCGTAATAATGAAAAACTCTGTGCATTTTGTTAGAGAGGTAGTTTTATTTTTGGTTAACCGCTATTCATTCAGCTATATTTATATCTTCTTCCCTGCTATTGGCATTGCTTTAACAATATTATTTGTAAACTTTTTTGTAAAGAAAAAATTAGGACACGGCATACCTATGGTTTTGTATAATATGTCTAAAAATGAAGGAAAAATAGAAAGACATAATATGTTTTCTAGAATTGTCGCAAGCTCGTTAACTGTAGGTTTCGGCGGGTCGGTCGGTCTTGAAGGACCTATCGTTGCAACAGGATCGGCTATCGGAAGTAATATTGGACAATTTTTTAGAATAAATTATAAACACCTAATTTTATTAATCGGGTGCGGAAGTACAGGCGCAATCGCAGCAATCTTTAAAGCACCAATAGCTGCAATAATTTTTACTATCGAAGTTATTATGCTCGACTTAACAATGGGCTCGCTTATGCCTTTGCTACTATCTTCAATATCGGCAGCTTTAACTTCTTACTTATTTTTAGGACAAAACTATGTTTATCTTGTCGAAAAAATTGACCCTTTTTTACTAAAACATGTTCCACTATATATTTTACTAGGTATTATTTCTGGACTTTTATCAACATATTTCTCTAAACTTTATTTATGGCAAGCAAAAAAATATGAGAAATTAAAAAGTCAAAGATATAGATTCATTATCGGAACTGTAATACTTGGAGTTCTAGTGTTTTTATTCCCTTCATTATATGGTGAAGGGTACGAGGCTGTGAATCTTGCTTTACAAGGGAAGATTTCGTATATTTTCGACGGGGCTATTTATTCTCATTGGCAAAGTTTTTTGGGGATTACATTAATCGTGAGTTTAATTTTATTAACAAAAATTTTTGCCACAGGAGCTAGCTTTGGTGCCGGCGGAACAGGCGGTATTTTTGCCCCATCATTATTCATTGGAGCAAATCTTGGCTTCTTATTCGCTCATATTGCTAATTCCTTAAAATTAAATATCTCTTACGAAAATTTCGCACTTGTTGGAATGGCAGGACTTATTGCTGGGGTTATACATGCACCTTTAACAGCTATATTTTTAATTGCAGAAATTACAGGTGGCTACCAACTTTTTATTCCTCTAATGATAGTTTCTACTATTTCGTTTTTCATTACTAAGATATTCCAAAAAAACTCTGTTTATACAACTATACTTGCCGAAAAAGGTCAACTTCTTACCCACAATGCCGACAGCAATATGCTTACTTTAATGAAAATCGAAACTTTGATTGAAAAAAACTTTTTAACGATAGACGAGAGTGCAAAACTTAGAGACCTAACAAGAGTTATTTCAAAATCGAGTAGAGCAGTATATGTAGTTGTTGATTCCGAAAACTATTTTAAAGGTTTAATTTGGCTCGATCACGTAAAACACTTAATGTTCAAAACAGAATTGTATGATAGTATTTTTATTAAAGATTTAATGGACATTCCTAAACATACCGTAAATACAAATATGAGCGTAAAAGAAATTGCAGAGTTATTCCAAAATTCTAACTATTTTAATTTGCCTGTTGTTGAAAATGGCAAGTATATTGGCTTTGTTTCTAGAGCTAAAATTTTCTCAACTTATCGCCAAATGTTAAAAAAATTCTCACACGACGAATAATTCTTGTAAAATTTTAAACACATAATTAAAAAGGCATTATCTTTGAAAAATTAACTTAAAATTTAAAGGATATGAAAAAACAACTACTTTTTTTAATTGGATTAATGTTCAGCATTTCTTATTTGAATGCACAAGTACTCTATTCTGATGACTTTGAAAGCTATACTGTAGGCAACGGTATTGCTGCAGAAGAAGCAAATTGGTGGGATACTTGGAACGGAACACCTGGTTCTTCAGAAGACCCAAGAGTATCGGATGCACAAGCACATAGTGGCACAAAATCAATTAAAGTCGTAGACAACAATGACGGAGTTATTGATTTTGGCGGTATTACCGAAGGAAGATATAGAGTGGAATTTTTTCTTTATGTGCCGGCAGGTAGGCAAGCATATTGGAATATTATGCAAAATTTTAACCCATCTGGATCCGGAAATGTTTGGGGAATGCAAGTATTTTTGAAAAATGGAACAATTACCATTGACGGAAATGGTGAAGCAGCAAAAACTTATCCTTACACACCCGGAGAATGGATGAAAGTTCAACATTTTATCGACCTTAATAGCGACTGGGTTGATTTCTATATCAACGGCGAACTTGTTCACGCATATCAATGGAGTAAAGGTACTTTTGGAACAGGTGTAAATAAACTTGGAGCTTTTGACTTTTACGGCTGGAACGAAGGAGGAACTTGCGAATATTACATGGACAATTTCCTTATCGAAGAAGTTGAAACTCCATACCCGCCAACAAACTTTTCTTATGTTTTAGAAAACGGTAACGACGTTGTTTTAACTTGGGATGCTCCAACAGAAGGAAGCCCTGTTAATTACAGCATAGCACGGAATGGTGCAGTTATTCAAACAACTACCGAAACAAGTTTTACCGACATTAATGTTTATCCGGCAAATTACCAATATTCCTTATTCGCTTTTTATGGCGAAAGTTCGGGCTACTCTGCTCCAGAAACATTAAACGTAAATATTCCAGGTGGTAATGAAAGATCCCTTGTTGTTTTTGAAGCATTTACAGGAACTTGGTGCTCTAACTGTCCTTCGGTTGCTCAAGCATTAGACCAAATTGAAGCCGCTGGTAAAAAAGTTGCTATTATAGAATACCATTTCGGCGACAACTATGAAACCGCTAACACAACAACTAGAGA
Organism: uncultured Bacteroidales bacterium; assembly: GCA_964426585.1. GTDB lineage: Bacteria > Bacteroidota > Bacteroidia > Bacteroidales > ML635J-15 > Bact-19. Next base: position 12,362 of record CAYRQZ010000045.1, read on the forward strand.
AAATTATTACGGTTCTATTATCGAACCTATTGAAGGATACCCTACATCTATTATTAATGGACTTACTCTTTTATCAGGATCAACACCAGACGTTAATGCACAAAGAGAATATTTCGAATATTACTATGAAGAGTATATTGACGTGCCTGCCGTTTATAATTTAGATCTTGATGTCGAATTAATTTCTGAAAACCCATATAAATTTAAACTTACTGTTAATGCAGAAGAAACTTTTGCATATTTTGCCGACGAAATGAGACTAATGATAGCACTTACTGAAACTAATATTCCGGAAAATTGGCATGGTTTAAACACAGTGAATTTTGTGTTAAGAAATATGTACCCAAACGCAAACGGTAGCGTTATTTTTGATTCAGGAACTACTTATAATAACGAGTTTGAGATTTCTGTCTCTTCAAATTATGTAGTTTCTAATTGCGAAATTGTAGCTTTTATTCAAAGAAGAAACACCGGTGAAATACAACAAGCTTCAAAAATTAAATTACCAAACCCTGTAAATACAAATGTTAATACTGCAAAAAATACAGTAATATACCCAAATCCTGCTAGTAGCTTTATTAATATTAACGCCGAAGAAAACATTCAGGCTGTTGAAATATTAAATATTGCAGGACAAACTGTAATTTTTGAAAACACTTCTTCTAACAAAGCAAAACTTAATGTTAATAATTTAAGTGCAGGAGTATATTTTGTTAAAGTTTACACAGACACAGAAACAACTACTCAAAAAATTATTATTGAATAAAAACAATATTTTTAAGAAAAATGCTCATATTTTTTATGGGCATTTTTTTTTGTGCATAAGTCTTAGTAATTTTGTGAAAAAAATAAAATGGAATTTAATATCAAAAAAATAAGAGCTGACTTTCCTATTTTAAATGAAAAGGTATACAGTAAAAACTTGGTTTATTTTGACAATGGAGCTACTACACAAAAGCCCAATATTGTTATTGACACTATTAGCGAGTTTTATTCAAAATACAACGCAAATATTCATCGCGGTGTACATTTTTTAAGTAACTATGCAACAGAAGCAAACGAAAATGTAAGAGAAATAGTAAAGAAATTTATAAATGCAAAATCTTCACAAGAAATAATTTTCACAAAAGGCACTACTGAATCCATTAATTTAGTTGCTCACTCTTTTGGGCAAGCTTTTATTAAAGATGATGATGAAATAATTATTTCCGAAATGGAACATCATTCAAATATTGTGCCTTGGCAACTTTTATGCGAAAGAAAAAATGCTAAACTTAAAATTTTAGAATTTAACGAACCAGGTGAATTAAAAATTGAAGAATTAGAAAATTTAATTACAAACAAAACAAAATTAATTGCAATATCTCATGTTTCAAACGCTTTGGGCACAATAAATCCTATAAAAGAAATTATTCATATTGCTAAAAAAAATAATATAAAAACACTAATAGATGGAGCACAAGCAGTGCAACATATTACAGTAAATGTTCAAGACTTAGACTGCGATTTTTATGTTTTTTCATCTCATAAAATGTATGGACCGACAGGCGTAGGAATATTATACGGAAAAGCTGAGTTATTATCCCAAATGCCTCCGTATCAAGGCGGTGGCGAAATGATTTCTAGCGTTAGCTTTGAAAAAACAGAATTTAACGAACTCCCTTTCAAATTTGAAGCAGGAACACCAAATTATATTGATAATATTGCTTTTGGAAAAGCTTTAGACTATATTTCTAACATTGGAATTAAAAATATTGAAAATTACGAAAATAAATTACTAGAATATTGTACAAATAAATTAATAAACATTGAAGAAATTCAAATCATAGGTCAAGCCAAGAAAAAATCAGGACTTATTTCTTTTATAGTTAATAATATTCACCACAACGACATAGGAATACTTCTCGACCAAATGGGAATTGCACTTAGAACAGGTACACACTGTGCCGAACCTGTAATGAAACATTTTAATATTAGTGGAACAGTTAGAGTTTCTTTTGCTTTTTACAATAGTTTTGAAGAAATTGACTATTTTATTGAATGTCTTCAAAAAGCAATAAGAATGTTAAAATAATAATATTAACATTTGGCTTTTCATAAAATATTATTAACATATATGCTTTGAAAATATTTCTATTTAAATTTGTAAATTTTACAATAAATAATGAAAAAAATTATATTAATTATACTATTACCGCTATTATTTTATAACTCTTCATTTTCGCAAATTGAAAATATTATTCCCTCAGAAAAACCTAAGCTTGTAGTAGGAATTGTAGTAGAACAAATGCGTCAAGATTATATAGAAAGGTTATGGAATAATTTTGAGAATAAAGGATTTAAAAAATTAGCAATAAATGGTAGTTTTTGTCAAAATGCAAATTTTGAATATAGCCTAACGCAAACAGCACCTGGATACGCCACCATTGTTACAGGTTGCGAACCCGCCGAACATGGCATAGTGTCAAACTATTGGTTTAATGCTTTAACAGGAAATAAAGAACATTGTGTCGAAGACAAGCATTATAAAATTATTGGCGAAAAATCTAATGCCATTTCTTATTCTCCAAAAAATATTTTTACCACAAGTTTTAGCGACGAAGCAAAAATTTTTAGCCATAATAAATCAAAAGTAATTAGCATTTCTTTAAGCCCAGAAGGAGCAATTATTTCAGGTGGCTATGCTGCAAATGCAGCTTATTGGTTCGACACAAAATCTGGAAATTGGATTAGCTCAAGCTATTATATGGATAAACTCCCAAACTGGGTTGTTACACAGAATAATAAAAAAATGCCCGACGAATATTTAAAAAGAGAATGGATACCATTACTAGAAATTGAAAAATATAATGAAGTCCTATTAGATTCAAATATATATGAATACGGCATAGACATGGTTTATAAAACTTTTCCATATAAATATTCGGAAATTAAAAACACAATTAGAGATTATGAATTAATAACTTTTATTCCAGAAGGACAAACACTTATTACAGATATGGCGGTAGCAACCTTATATAACGAAGAACTTGGAAAAGATGATAATACCGATTTTTTATTTATAAATTATTCTGTTAGCGAAAATATTGGACGACTCTTTGGACCGCAATCTATCGAAATACAAGACTTATTTTTAAGGTTAGACAAAGATCTAGGACATTTAATTGACGTATTAGAAGAAACAATAGGAAAAAATAACGTTTTAATTTATCTAACCTCAAATCATGGAGTATCAGAAAATCCACAATATTTAGCCGATAATAAATTACCAACAGGTGTTTTTAAACAATTTTACATTCTTAGTTTACTACGCTCATATTTAAAAGCAGTTTATGGCGAAGGAGATTGGATATTAGATTATAACAATAATCAAATTTATTTAAACAAAACATTAATTGAAGATTCGCAAATAAATTTAAGAGATTTTCAAGAAAAAGTAATAGCTTTTATTATCAATTCCTCGGGAATTTCTAATGCTATTAGCTCTATTCAATTTCAAAATATTATTTTCGCACAGGGTATGCCTAAAAAAATGCAAAATTCTTTCAATCAAAAACGCTCGGGCGACATAATGATTTCATTGAAAGCAGGTTGGATAGAAGATGTTCCTTATGCTTGCAATCATAATTCAGGATACAAATACGACACAAACGTGCCACTAATTTGGTATGGCTGGAAAGTAAAAAAACAAAATATTTATAGAAATATTAATATTACAAGCATAGCACCAACAATAAGCAAAATACTAAATACACCTCAGCCACCATCTTCTAATGGCGAAATTTTAAACGATATTATTAATAACAGATAAAACAGAATATTTTTGAAATGATTGGATATACTGAAGCAATAGGTAAACGAAGGTCGGTGAGAAATTATTTAAAAAAATCATTGGAAAATAACTTAATTATTAAAATTAATAATTTAGTTTCAAACCCAGCAACAGGACCTTTTGGAAACAAACCTCGTTTTATTTTTATTGAAAAACCCGAAGCTCGACAACAAGAGAAGGTAAGACTCGGAACTTATGGATTTATTGATAATGCTGGATATTTTATTGGTGGCTGTATTGAAAAATTTGAATTCTCAGAAGTTGATTATGGATATTCTCTTCAAAGAATTGTTATTGAATTAACTCGCCTTAATCTAGGAACTTGTTGGATTGGCGGAAGTTTTAAACGAAAAGATTATTCAAAATTATTAAAAACCAAAGAAAACGAAGTTATTCCTTGTATAATTCCAGTAGGATATCAAGCTCCAAAAAAATCAATGAGAGAGCGTATAGGACTAGTTTTAACAAACGGAAGCCTAAGGCAAGATTTTTCTAATTTATTTTTTGAAAACACATTTGACAACCCTATAATATTTGACAATTCAAATATTTATCATTTGGCATTAGAAGCTGTTAGAAAAGCACCTTCGGCAGTTAATAAACAGCCTTGGAGAGTTCTAAAAATCGAAAATAGATACCACTTTTATCTAAAAAGAGATGCGGTAGTCGGAAAAACAAAAGCTAGCGACCTGCAAAAAGTTGATATGGGAATTGCTCTCGCAAATTTTAAATTAAGTTTAGAGGAAAAATTTTTTGAGGGCAAGTGGCATATCTGCAACCCCAAAATTGGCGACTTGGAATATGTAATTACTTGGATATCAAAATAAGGCTTTTTTACTATTTATTGTATGAACTAATAACTTCTTGCGAAACAACATCTATATCTAAGACAACTAAACCATCAATTGAATAATTAAATTCAGGATCTACATTAAATTGCAAAATCTTACCACCTAATGACAAATATTTTCTCACTAAAGTTGGAACACCATAATGATTATAATCAATATCTTTAACTATTCTATCTAACATAGTTAAATCATTGCCATAACATTGAAAAATTGCATCATGAAAATGGGTTTTCTTATAGTCAAATTTAAAACGTGGTTCAACTAAATTACTAATTTCTTTCCAATTTTGATAACGCTTTAAATATTCAATAATCAAAATTATTGAATTATCAGAATAAATATTAGAAATGCTAACAGGACCTATTAAATATTTATATTCAGGATGTTTTTGCATTACAAAATAAATTCCTTTCCACAATAAAAATAAAGGCAAAGGCTTCCGTTGATATTCGGGCACAACAAAAGAACGACCCATCTCCATAGATTTTAACAAATATTCACTAAAACCTTCTTTAAAATTATATAAAGTATTCAAATAAAATCCTTTTTCCCCATAATTCTGAATTATGTCTTGCCCCATGCCAATTCGATAAGCACCTACTAAAACATTAGAGGCATTATCCCAAATAAATAAGTGCTTATAATACTCATCAAATTTATCGAAATCGGCTTCTTTACCAGTGCCTTCACCAACTTTCCTAAACGTAATTTCTCTAAGTCGAGATAATTCTTTAAATATATTTGGGATATTTTGCTTTTCCGAAAAAAACACATGATAATTATCGGTTTCGAATAACAAATCACTCGCTCTTATTCGTTCAATCTCAGAAATCAATAGTAAATTATCGAGTTCAGGTATAATTGCAGAATATTCCATATTATTTTCGCTTAAATTTAAGATGGAAGTCTGCTTTAATAAATAAGTTCTTGCTTTTAATAACTGAGCTAATTTTTTATTATCCTCGATTTGCTTCACAAACTTACTGGACATTGGCATACTAAACCTTATAAGAACTTCAAGGTTTTTTTTATTTAATAATTCATGTGGTAAGCGAGCAGTCCTAAAAAGTGGATTAATTTTTCCTAGAAAATGAAAAGATTTGCTATTTTCTCCGTCAATATATCCCGAAATTACAGGAGCATTAGAGGATTTTATAAATTTCATAATATTTAAAGGCCAATCTTTATCCTCAACAAATTTAGAACCTTTATATTTTGTTGAAACTTCACCAGCAGCAAATATACACAATACACTTCCCTCTTCAATAACTTTATACATTTCCTTTATTCCCGAAATATTAGAAAACAAAGACTTACGCGTTTCAAAAGGATTTACTTGCACTAAACAATGAGAAATAGGTTTAATTCGTGAAAGTAAAAAGTTGGCAACAAACTTAACATCTTTACGCCTCTGCATCAACACTTTATAAAGCATTAAAGCCTCTAATGCTCCAAACGGATGATTAAATAATATTATACAGGGTCCAGTATCGGGAATTAAAGACAAATCTTGGTCTAAAACCTTAACTTTATTATTATTATATTTCAAAGCCTTACTAACAAATACTTCCCCATCTTCATCATAGGAAATATCATACATTTTGTTGAGAGCTCGTAATCGAAAAATAAAAAATAACAAACTAGAAAATAATTTGCCAAAAACTCCTGAAGTCTTTGTTATTTCTTGCAAATCTAAATTTGTAACTAAACTATGTTTAAGCTTCGGCATATTATTTATTTAAAAGTTACAAATATGCATAATTTTATTTCAATAAAAAATTTATTTTAAAAACATTATTTGATATTTAGAATTTTATATTGTTATTTTTTAAAACTAAACAAAATAAAAAAAAATTGTAAAAAAAACCACTTTTTTCTAAATCAGTAGATTATTTTATATATCTTTGCATCTAATTATAAACTTTAAATTTAATATTATGAAAAAAATTTGTAATTATTTAGCTGCCCTGCAAAGTTAAAAAATTTTGACCATCGAAAGTG
>CAYRQZ010000046.1:0-18548 GCA_964426585.1 uncultured Bacteroidales bacterium
ACAATTCAAAACATCAGACGGAATACTAATAAAAAAGATAGAGAAAAAATAATAACCGAATAAAAATAACCACGGGCGTAATGCCCCTGCGTTTTTTAAAATAATCCTCAGGTCTGCATCCCCCCCCGCAGACCACCACAGCCACAAAAAACGAATTGTGGCTGTGTCGTTTTTATCCGCTTTCCAACAATAGAACACAGATGAGCAAGCTCAATACGGATTAACCACAGATAAACACGGATAACCACAGATAACCACAGATAAACACGGATAAACACAGATTGTTTTTGGATAAATTCTGCCCTATGGGCAGGAAGATTGCGGTGGATAATATTTTGTCCTACGGACAGAGATGAGTTGTTTTATAAACAACGAACATTTGACTAATTAATATTTTTATTTTTTTTAGTGTCATAAAATTTTTGTAGGTTTGTTTTTTGAAAAACTAATTATTATGTCAGAAATTATTGTTAATCCTGAATTAGCCAAAACCCTTGGTATCACAGAAGACGAATTTAAAATGATTGAAAATTATTTAGGTCGCGTTCCAAATTATACCGAACTAAGTATTTATTCTGTAATGTGGAGCGAGCATGCTTCGTATAAAAATTCGATTAAATGGTTAAAAACATTACCTCGTGATGGCGAAGGTTTATTAACTGGTGCTGGCGAAGAAAATGCTGGTTTAGTGGATATTGGGAATAATCTGGCATGTGCTTTTAAAATCGAATCTCATAATCACCCCTCAGCAGTTGAGCCATATCAAGGTGCAGCAACAGGTGTTGGCGGAATTAATAGAGATATTTTTACAATGGGAGCAAGACCTATTGCTCAGTTAAACTCTTTGCGTTTTGGCGATATTGATAGAGATAGAACAAAATGGTTACTTAAAGGTGTTGTTAAAGGAATTTCTGATTATGGAAATGCTTTTGGTGTGCCTGTTGTTGGTGGGGAGGTGTATTTTGACGAGTGTTATAATGCAAATCCTCTTGTTAATGCAATGTCGGTTGGAATTATGGAAAAAGGAAAAATGATTTCAGCTATTGCTTATGGCAAAGGAAACCCTGTTTATATTGTCGGCTCATCTACAGGAAAAGATGGTATACACGGTTCTACTTTTGCGTCTAGTGATTTAACCGAGAACTCTGCTGATGACATTCCCTCAATACAAGTGGGCGACCCTTTTCAAGAAAAACTCTTATTAGAAGCTAGCTTAGAACTAGCTCAAACTGATGCTATCGTTGGCATGCAAGATATGGGTGCAGCTGGAATTATTTGTTCTACTAGCGAGATGTCTGCTAAAGGTAAAAGCGGTATGAATATAGACCTTTCCTTAGTGCCACTTCGACAAAAAAATATAGAAGCTTGGGAAATATTGTTGAGCGAATCGCAAGAGAGAATGCTTATTGTAATTAAAAAAGGTAAAGAACATATTGTTGAGAAAATTTTCGATAAATGGGATCTACATTGTGCTAAAATCGGTGAAGTGATTGACGAAGATAAATTATATTTCCATTATAAAGGCGAATTAGTTGCCGAAGTACCGGCTGAAAGTCTTGTGCTTGGCGGTGGAGCTCCTGTGTATAATCGTGAATATAAAGAACCTGCTTATTATGCCGAATCAAAAAATTTTGATATTAATCAAATTAAGAAAAATGTAAATCTACGCGAAATAGCTGAATTTTTAACCCAACACCCGAATATTGCGTCTAAACGTTGGATATATGAACAATACGACAGCATGATTAGAACTAGCACTTTAACAACTAATAGACCAGCCGATGCTGCAATAGTTAATATTAAAGGTACAAAATCAGCATTGGCTTTAACAACAGATTGCAATAGTAGATATGTTAAGGCAGACCCCAAAGTTGGTACAATGATAGCCGTTGCCGAAGCAGCTCGAAATGTTGCCTGCACTGGCGCTAAGCCATTAGCTATAACTAATTGCCTAAATTTTGGCTCTCCAATGAACCCCGAAGCTTTTTGGGAGTTTGTTAATGCAGTTAAAGGTATGGGTGAGGCGTGTAAAGCTTTTAATACTCCAGTTACGGGAGGAAATGTGTCGTTTTATAACCAAACTATTATTGACGGCAAAGCCGAACCTATTAATCCTACTCCTACAATAGGAATGCTCGGTTTACTTCAAGATAAAGCTTATTTCACATCTTTGGCTTTCCAAAATAAAGGAGATATGATTTATATGCTCGGTAAAGTTAGTAATGATATAGCTTCATCAGAGTATTTATTTTCTTATCATAATGTCAAATCATCTCCTGCACCCGAATTTAATTTATCATTCGAAGTCGAACTTGTAAATCTTTTACAAGAACTTGCTTCGAAAAACCTCGTTAACTCAATGCACGACATATCGGAAGGAGGATTATATATTGCTTTACTTGAATCGGCTATGCCTAATGAACTAGGATTTGATATTACAACACCTGCCGAAATTAGAACTGATGCCTTCTTATTTGGAGAATCTCAATCCAGAGTGGTAATATCAGTATCTAGTAATAAAGAAGAAGAATTTTTAGACTTTATGCTAGAAAAAAAATTCCCGTTTAATTCTTTAGGACACGTTACCAAAGGTGAACTTAGAATTGACGACTCTTCTTTCGGGTTTATTTCTGACCAAAAAGCAATATATGATAATGCTTTAGCTAATAAAATGGACTCATAAAAAATAATGATTTCAATATATAACCTTAGTCTCCGGTTCGGAAATTTTGAACTATTATCCGAAGTCGGGTTCATGATAAATAAACGAGATAGAATAGGACTCGTTGGTAAAAACGGAGCAGGAAAATCTTCATTACTGAAAATGATTAAAGGAGATTTATCCCCTAGCGAAGGTAATATATCAATTCCTAACGACACTAAAATCGGTTATTTGCCTCAACAATTAATCCTTAAAAGCGTTAATACAACCGTTTTTCAAGAAACGAAAAAAGCTTTCAACGACATTATTCAAGTTCAAAAAGAAATTGATAAAATTAATATTGAATTAAGTAAATTTCACGACTATGAAAGCGAAAAATATTCAAAACTTATCGAAAGACTTAGCCATTTATCAGAATATCTAAATATTATCGGACTCGATGATATTGACCAAAATATTGAAAAAGTTTTGAAAGGATTAGGTTTTTTACAAACTGATTTAGAAAGAAAAGTTACTGAGTTTAGTGGGGGCTGGAAAATGCGTATAGAGTTAGCTAAAATATTACTACAAAACCCTGATGTAATTTTGTTAGACGAGCCTACAAACCATCTCGATATTGAAGCTATTCAGTGGTTAGAAACTTTTTTAGAAACATATAGAGGAGCGGTTTTAACAATATCGCACGACAGAGCCTTCTTGGATAATGTTACAGATAGAACTATTGAGATAAATTTAGGTAAAATTTATGACTATAAAGTCTCATATTCAAAATTTAAAATTCTGCAACAAGAAAGAATTGAACAGCAGTTGGCTGCATACGAAAATCAACAAAAACTTATTAATGATACCGAAAAATTTATCGAAAGATTTAGATACAAAGCCACAAAAGCAAATCAAGTGCAATCGCGAATTAAACAGTTGGACAAACTCGAAAGATTAGAAGTTGACGTCCTTGATAATGCTTCTATGAACATTAAATTCCCTCCCGCACCGCGTTCAGGAGATGTTGTTATTAAAACTGACGAACTTTTTCAAACTTACGATGGAGTTAAATATGTATTAAATAAAATCGATTTAATTGTCGAAAGAGGCGAAAAAATTGCTTTTGTGGGGCGAAATGGAGAGGGAAAAACTACACTTTCAAAAGTTATCATCGGCGAATTAGAATATAGCGGACTTTGTAAACTTGGGCATAATGTCAAAATTGGCTATTTCGCTCAAAATCAAGACGAACTGCTCGACCCCGAACTTACTGTTTTTCAAAGCTTAGATAAAATTGCTGTCGGTGATATTAGGACAAAAATTAGAGATATACTAGGGTCTTTTCTATTCTCGGGTGAAGATATCGACAAAAAAGTAAAAGTATTGTCCGGAGGCGAACATTCTAGATTGTCTCTTGCTAAATTACTTCTCGAACCTTATAATTTGTTAGTTCTAGATGAACCTACAAACCACCTCGATTTAAGATCAAAAGATATTTTAAAACAAGCTTTGCTGAAATATGACGGAACACTTATTATTGTTTCTCACGACAGATATTTTTTAGATGGATTAGTTGATAAGGTTTATGAGTTTAAAAATAATAAAATCAGACAACATATAGGCGGAATTTATGACTTCTTACAAAAGAAAAAACTCGAAAACCTGCAAGAACTCGAACATGCCGAGAAAAATCAAAATTTAAAACAAAAAGATAAAACCTCGGATAATAAAATTCAATATTTAGAAAGAAAAGAAATTGATAAAAAACGCAGAAGTATTCAAAATAAAATTAACAATGCCGAAAAAGAAATTGATAAAATAGAAAAAGAAATTGAAACATTAAACAAACTATTTAACGAACCGCAAAATTTAGATACCGACAAAACTAATACCATTTTTAATATGTTAGAAAAGCTAAATTCCGAACTCGAAAAACAAATGGTTTTGTGGGAAAACGCTCAAAATGAAATAGATAAATTTGACAATAATGTAAATAAGTAAATTGTTAAAACTTATTTTCCCAAAATTTAGTATTTAAGTTTGTATTGATTATATTTGTAGAATAAAAATTTAATAATGGAAAAAATCAAATTGGAAGTAATAGGTCTTTCCTATAGCCAGACACAGGCAGGAGCTTATGCTCTGATTTTATCTGTAGAAGGAAGTGATGAACGTATTCCAATTATTATAGGTGGCTTCGAGGCTCAAAGCATTGCTATTCAATTAGAAAATTTGAAACCACCACGCCCTTTAACTCACGACTTATTTGTCAGTCTCGCAAAAGAATTTCAAATAAATTTAGTAGAAGTTTTTATTTATAAATTCGAAGAAGGAATTTTTTATTCTAAAATTTATTTTGAGAAAGATGATAAAATTATTGAAATCGACTCGCGAACATCTGATGCGGTAGCTATTGCTTTAAGGTTTGGTAGTCCAATTTACACATCATTGAGCATTGTCGAAAAAACAGGGATAGTTCTCAACCTTTCAGAAGAAAAAATGCCGAAAGAAAAAAATTTTTCTAAAAGCATAATTCATGAAGATAGTGATGATGACGAAGAAAATATTTATTATAAATATTCAATAAACGAGTTAAAACACATGCTGAAAGAGGCTATTAATAACGAAGATTACGAAAAGGCTTCTTTGATTAGAGACGAACTAAATTTTCGAGACTCAAAAAAATAAAATAATTTATCATTTTTATATTTTAATAAAACTTAAATAATGAAACAATACCTTCAATTATTACAGCATGTTAAAGATAATGGAATTATTAAAACCGACCGCACAGGAACAGGCACAAAAAGCGTTTTTGGCTATCAAATGCGCTTCGATCTTGCTGAGGGTTTTCCGTGTTTAACAACAAAAAAACTGCATCTTAAATCTATTATTCACGAACTTTTGTGGTTTTTAAAAGGCGATACAAATATAAAATACTTGAACGATAACGGCGTGAAAATTTGGAACGACTGGGCAGATGAAAATGGCGAATTAGGACATGTTTACGGATACCAGTGGAGGTCATGGCCTAGTGCCAACGGAAAAAGTATTGACCAAATTACACAATTAATTAACGACCTAAAAAATAAACCCGACTCAAGAAGACATATAGTTAGTGCGTGGAACGTTGCAGATATTGAAACTATGGCTCTGCCACCTTGTCATACTTTTTTCCAATTTTATGTCGCACAAAATAAACTTTCTTGCCAACTATATCAACGCAGTGCCGACTTATTCTTGGGAGTACCTTTTAATATTGCCTCTTACGCCCTTTTAACCCTTATGATAGCTCAAGTTTGCGAATATCAGCCAGGCGAGTTTATTCACACTTTTGGAGACGCTCACATTTATCTAAATCATATCGAACAAGTTGATTTACAGCTCTCAAGAGAACCGCGAAAACTCCCACAAATGAAAATAAACCCCGAAGTAAAAGATATCTTCCAATTTCAATTCGAGGATTTTGAACTTATAAATTACGACCCGCACCCTCATATCGCTGGAAAAGTGTCTGTTTAAATTATTATATTATGAGTTTTTCTATTATTGTTGCTGTTGCTGAAAATAATGCCATAGGTAAAAATAATGACCTCTTATGTTATTTGCCAGGCGATTTAAAAAGATTTAAACAAATTACTAACGCCAAAACCGTTATAATGGGGCGTAAAACATTCGTATCATTGCCTAAGGGAGCCTTGCCAAACCGCCGAAATATTGTAATTACAAGGTCAAACGAAATAAATTTTCCAAATACCGAAATAGTAAATTCTATTCAAGAAGCAATAAATCTTTGCAACGAAAATCAAGAAAATTTCATAATAGGAGGTGCAGATATTTACAAGCAGTTTTTACCCTTTGTTGATAAAATTTATTTGACTAAAATTTATCAAGCCTTTGTTGCTGATACTTTTTTTCCCGAATTAAATCCTGACCAGTGGGAAGTTTTTATTGAAGCCGAAAATAAAGATTATAAACCTAATTTTTCTTATTTAATTCTTAAAAGAAAAAAATAAAATTAATTTCCACTTCGGCTATTAATTATCCTAATTTTTAAAAAGTTGTTGTATATCATTTTTTACTTTAAACCATAATAAGCTTATCCCACACTCATAACAATTTATTTGAACCATAAATTTCAAATTTTACAATATAAATCTCGTTAATAAATTTTCTATATCTTTGCCAATATTTATGAAATTTAAAATAAGTCATAAAGATAAAAACTCTAAAGCACGTAGGGGTATAATTTCTACCGCTCATGGAGAAGTCGAAACGCCTGTGTTTATGCCTGTTGGAACAGCCGGCACTGTTAAGGCTGTGCATATTCCAGAATTAAAATATGAAATTAAAGCCGAAATAATTCTCGGAAATACTTATCACTTATATCTTAGGCCTGGTGTCGACATTATTCATAAAGCAGGGGGCTTGCATAAATTTAATTCCTGGGATAGACCAATTTTAACTGATTCGGGTGGATTTCAGGTGTTTTCTCTTGCCAAAAATCGCAAGCTAAGCGAAGAAGGAGCAGTTTTTCGAAGCCATATAGACGGCTCCAAGCATATTTTTACTCCCGAAAATGTTGTAGATATACAAAGAAAAATTGGTGCTGATATTATCATGGCTTTCGACGAATGTACGCCTTTCCCCTGCGATTATTCTTATGCAAAAAAATCTTTAAACCTTACTAATAATTGGCTAAGTCGTGGCTGGAAACATTTTAACAATACTCAAGCTGTTTACGATTATTATCAAACATTTTTCCCTATCGTACAAGGTTCTACTTTTAAAGATTTAAGAGCCGACTCTGCAAAATTTGTTGCCGATATTGGTGCAAAGGGGAACGCAATAGGAGGTCTGTCGGTTGGTGAACCTACACAAGAAATGTATGATATGATTGAAGTCGTTAATGAAATTTTACCTTCGGACAAACCACGCTATTTAATGGGAGTGGGAACTCCGCAAAATTTATTAGAAGGAATTGAACGTGGAATTGATATGTTCGATTGCGTCATGCCTACACGAAACGCACGTAACGGTATGCTATTTACTATGCAAGGAACAATGAACATGAAAAACGAAAAATGGAAAGACGACTTCTCTCCACTCGATGAACGTGGAACAACTTTTGTCGATAAAATATATTCTAAAGCATATCTTAGGCATTTAATTGTCGCAGGTGAAATACTTGGATCGCAAATTGCCAGCATTCATAATCTCGGCTTTTATGTCGAATTAATGAGAATTGCAAAAGAAAAAATTGCACAAGGAGAATTTTTTCCTTGGAAAAAACAAATGATAGAAATTTTAAATAATAGAATATAAGTAAGTTTGAAAAAATTAGATTTCTATATTATAAAAAAATTTTTAGGAACTTTTTTCTTTGCGCTAGCATTGATAATACTTATTGCTATAATATTTGACATCTCTGAAAAAATGGACGATTTTTTAGATAAAGGAGCTCCTTTAAATGCTATAATATTCGACTATTATTTTAACTTTATTCCTTATTTTGCGAATCTATTTTCGGCTTTGTTTGTTTTTATTTCGGTAATATTTTTTACCTCACGCATGGCTGCAAAAACAGAGTTCGTTGCTATGCTAGCTAGCGGTATAAGTTTAAGACGAATACTTTTGCCTTATTTAATAGCAGCTTTTGTTATTACAGCTTTTTCTTTTTCTCTGGGCAATTATGTTATTCCTAATGCAAATAAAAATAGAATAGAGTTCCAGAACTTATATTTTAAAAAAAGTGAATTGAATTATAGTTCGGGGTTTTCGCATCGGCAAATTTACCCAGGTGTATATTTTTATGTGGAAAATTACAATAGAAACAAAAATATGGGGTTAAATATGAGCCTAGAAAAATTTGACGGAATAAGACTTAAATCAAAACTTACTGCCGAAATGATGTTTTGGGACTCTGTTGAACAGCAATGGATACTGCATAATTATTTTATTAGGAATTATATCGACAATAGGGAACAAATAATATCAGGCTTAAGAATAGATACAGCCTTTAGAGTTTTGCCCTCTGATTTTACAAGGCGTAACAATGTTGTAGAAGAAATGACGCCTCGCGAACTAAATGAATTTATTGCTGAACAAAAGCTATCGGGAACTTCGGCGGTTATAAATAGTCAAATCGAAAAACATAATAGAATAGCTTCGCCTTTTTCGACTTTTATTCTAACTCTTATAGGATTTGGATTATCTGTAAGAAAGATTAGAGGCGGATTGGGCTTAAATATTGGGATAGGAATATTACTTAGCTTTTCATATATCTTATTTATGAGGTTTGCAACAGTATTTGCAATTAGTGGCTATTTTAACGCTGCTTTTTCGGCCTGGATACCAAATATTCTTTATTTTATTATTGCTGTAGCCATTTATATTACAGCACCTAGGTAAGAATTACTTAAATTTTAATTATATGAGTACAAATGAAAAAATCAATGCTTTACACCAAAAACGCAAAGAAGTTATGCTTGGCGGAGGCGAAAAAGCAATTCAAAAACAAAAAGAATCGGGCAAATTAACTGCACGCGAAAGAATAGACTTATTAGTCGATAAAGGTTCTTTTAATGAATATGATTTATTTGTTCAGCACGATGCACGCGATTTTGGCATGGCTGATAAAGTTTTAAACGGTGACGGTGTTATTATCGGAACAGGAACTGTTGACGGAAGACCTATTTGTGTGTTCGCTCAAGATTTTACTGTTGTTGGTGGTTCTCTCGGATATATGCACGCAATGAAAATTGCTAAAGTTCAAGACCTTGCTATGAAAATGAGAGTGCCATGTATTGGCATTAACGACTCAGGAGGAGCTAGAATACAAGAAGGGGTTAGCTCTTTAGCTGGATATGGCGAAATTTTCTACCGAAATACTCAAGCTAGCGGAATTATACCTCAAATTTCCGTTATTCTTGGTCCTTGTGCTGGCGGGGCTGTTTATTCTCCTGCTTTAACCGACTATGTTTTTGTTGTTGACAATGTTTCTAAAATGTTTATTACAGGACCCGAAGTTATTAAAACTGTTCTGGGCGAAGAAATTTCGCAAGAAGACCTCGGTGGAGCAAAAGTTCATAGCGAAATAACCGGAAATGCACATTTTTTTGCGTATAACGAACAAGAATGTTTTTCACAAATTAGAAAATTATTATCTTTTATTCCTCACAATAATAAAGATAAAAATACTGATAAAAAAACTGAAAATCCTGTAACAAAAATTGATATTAATGCCATAGTTCCTATCGATCCTACAAAGCCTTATGATGTAAGAGATGTTATTAAAGCTATTTCAGATAATTCAGATTTTATTGAAGTAATGGAAAGGTTCGCCCAAAATATTGTTATCGGTTATGGTAGAATAGACGGAAAAACTGTCGGCTTTGTTGCAAATCAACCTTTATATCTTGCTGGAGTTCTCGATGTCGACTCTTCCGACAAGGCTGCACGATTTATTCGATACTGCGACGCTTTTGATATACCCGTTGTTACTCTTGTCGACCTGCCAGGGTATTTACCAGGTGTCGACCAAGAACATGCAGGTGTTATCAGGCACGGGGCAAAAGTTTTATACGCTTATTCTGAAGCTAGTGTCCCAAAATTAACCGTAATCTTACGTAAGGCTTATGGTGGCGGGTATATTGCAATGAGCTCTCGACATCTTAATGCCGATTTCGTTTACGCTTGGCCTACTGCCGAAATTGCCGTAATGGGACCCCAAGGCGCTGCTAATATTATTTTTAGAAAAGAAATTGCCGAAGCCCAAGACCCTAACGAAATGAGAAAACAAAAAGTCGAAGAATATAAAGAAAGATTCGCTAATCCTTATGTCGCTGCCGCAAAAGGATATGTCGACGAAGTTATTGAACCTTCCGAAACAAGAAATAAACTTATTCACGCTCTTAAATTGTGCCAAAATAAAGCCGAAGTGAAAACAGATAAAAAACACGGTGTGCCACCATTCTAAAAATATAATTATGACTGAAAAAAATAATCTTAAAATTAGAATCGACGATGTCGAATACCAAACTTTTTCAACACCAGCTTTTGATAAAAAACAAAAATGGCAACAAGTCAACGACAAAGTTATTTGTTCAATTATTCCTGGAACTATTGTTGAAGTATTTGTAAAGCCTAAGGATATTGTAAAATCTAATGAACCAATGCTTATTATCGAAGCTATGAAAATGAATAATAAAATTAACTTCACTCAAAACGGAGTTGTTGATAAAGTACTTGTAAAACCAGGTGACATAGTCGCTAAGAATCAAGAACTTATTATTCTTAAATAAATAATAAAATTTTTCATTTTACTTAATTTTTTGTTTTTCTATTTGATGAGGCTGAATTTTTGAGACAGCCTCATTTTTTTTGAATTTTTTTTTAGAAATATCCCTTCTTCCTAAAGTAAATCAGCATTAATATTGCTATTATTAAAAAAATTAGCCAAGCACCTAAATATCCGTATTTAATACTTAGTTCGGGCATATATTTAAAATTCATTCCATATATCCCTGCAATAAAAGTTAAAGGAATAAATATTGTTGCAACTACTGTTAGCGTTTTCATTATTTGATTCATCCTTTGACCTTGAATTGAAAAAAATAGATTAATTTTGCTTTCGATAAGACTATTAATAATATCACTTTCATCTATTATTGTCAAACATAAATCGTAAATTTCATAAAAATAATTATATAAATCATCGCTTAAATTAATTTCCTTTCTTTCTAACTTTAAAGAAAAATCCCTTATCGGCAAAACCGACTTTTCAATAAGATAAATGTATTTTTTATACTCTTCTAATTGTTCTAAATTTTTTGATGAAGGGTCTCTATTTAAATGAAAATCAATCTCATTAATATTAGTTTCAATTTGATTTATTGTCATTAAATAATCGTTTAAAATTAATTCTATAATTGAATAAAGTAAATAATATACGCTTTTCTCTCTTAATAGTTTTTCTCCTTCTTTAAGCCTTTCAATTATTGGAATAAAAATTTCTGCTTGCGATTCTTGAAAAGATATAAGATAGTTTTTCTTAATTACCAAGCTAATTTGCTCTGTAATTAATTGGTATTCTTCTAATCTATGGTGCTTAATTAATAAAAATAAATAATCATCAAATTTTTGAGACTTTGATCTTTGATTTATATCTAAAATATCTTGAATGGATAAACTATGAATGTCATTATCTCGACAAAAATCCGAAATTTTTTCAACTTCTTTTAAACCTATTACATTAACCCAGTTTGTGAAATTTTCATTTATTTCCCGATGTTTTGTGTTTAATTCGCTAAGAATGCCCGAAGAAAAATTGTCTTTTGAATATGAAAAATATTTAAAAATAGATTTGTTCAAAGCTGTATAATTCTCTGTTATCCCTGACTTATTTGTATTTTCTCTTTTCATATTTCCTAACTTTATTTGCGATATTTTTTAATATAAAATTTCTGTCTAATTTTTAATTTAACGTAAAATTAAAATATTTTTTTAAAAACTTATGCAATATATTTTTAAAGCCTTTAATAAAATGAATCAAAATTTACAAAATTTTTATGATACAATGTAATTTTTTTTTGATTTTTATTATTCTTTATTGTTAATATATTTGTTTGATAATCAGCTATATACTCATAATACTGTCATTTTCCTTATTCATAATCTTATATTTGAATTGTTAGCCTTAAATTCGTTAATTTTGAGATTATAATTAGGATTATTTATTAAAATAACAATAATGGTATAAAAACACTAAATTAGCTATTTTTTTTGAGCAACCATTTTAAATAATTGTTGTCTTATAATAAACGACAAAGTATAAAATGAATGCTCAGAATACATATCCATTGCTACGCGAAAGCTTAGAGTTTACAGCCGATATTTTAAAGTATTCTGAAATTTTAGAAAGAGAAAATAGAAAACCTATTGCTCAAAAGCTTCTTCAGTCGGGGATGAATTTAAGTACATTTTTATATCAAGCCCAGAGTTCGATTTTACCTGAAGATTTCAGATACAAGTTAGAAAAGGCACTATTAAGCATTACAGAAGTTTTATATTGGTTAAATCAATGTGTAAAGAGTAGATATATTTCGGCTGATGAACGAATTTTGCGATTAGCAAGGCGTATTCACAAAGACATTCAAACAAACTTGGTTGAATAAACTCCATTTTAATCAAAATATTGCATAATCTAAAAATATCCATTATTTTTACATTTTAAACTTATTCATAATATATTGAATATGAAAAAAATATTAGTAACTGGCGGTGCAGGTTTTATAGGTTCTCATTTGTGCGAGAGGCTCTTGAACGAAGGGAATGAAGTAGTTTGTTTAGATAATTATTTTACAGGAACTAAGTCAAATATTTTACATTTATTGTCAAATCCTTATTTTGAGTTAATTCGTCACGATGTTACAATGCCTTTTTTTATTGAAGTTGATGAAATTTATAATTTAGCATGCCCAGCTTCGCCTATTCACTATCAATATAACCCTATCAAAACAATAAAAACTTCGGTGATGGGTTCTATAAATATGTTAGGTTTGGCTAAACGGATAAAATCAAAAATTTTACAAGCTTCTACTTCCGAAGTATATGGAGACCCCACAATTCACCCTCAAACCGAATCGTATTGGGGAAATGTTAATCCAATTGGCTCAAGGTCATGTTATGATGAAGGGAAACGTTGTGCCGAGTCGCTTTTTATTAATTATTATAAGCAAAATGATGTTAAAATTAAAATTATTAGAATTTTTAATACTTACGGACCCCGAATGCACCCAAACGATGGTAGGGTAGTGTCAAACTTTATTGTTCAAGCTTTGAAAAATGAACCAATAACAATTTATGGCAATGGTACTCAGACAAGGTCTTTTCAATATGTTGACGATTTGGTCGAGGCTATGATTGCAATGATGAATACCCCTGACGAAATTATCGGACCTATTAATATTGGAAACCCAGGTGAATTTACTATTTTAGAATTAGCTAATAAAATTATTGAATTTACTAAGTCGAATAGTAAGATTGAATATTATCCCTTGCCTGAAGATGACCCTATTCAACGTAAGCCCGACATTAGTTTGGCAAAGCAAGTTTTAAATAATTGGAATCCTAAAATCGACTTGGACTCAGGATTAAAGCGTACTATTGAATATTTTAAAAACACGATATAAAAATGAAAGGTATAATTTTAGCCGGCGGAGCTGGAACTCGTTTGCATCCAATGACAATTAGCATATCAAAGCAGATAATTCCTGTTTATGATAAACCTATGATTTATTATCCTCTTTCGGTTCTTATGCTTGCAGGAATTAGAGAAATTTTAATTATTTCAACGCCGACAGATATTTCAACTTATGAAAAACTTTTTGGCGATGGTTCTCAACTTGGATTAACAATAAAATATAAAATTCAAGATACACCTAATGGACTAGCTCAAGCATTTGTTTTAGGCGAAGAATTTATCGGTAATGATAGTGTTTGTTTAGTTTTAGGCGATAATATCTTTTATGGGCAAGGTTTTGGAAATATTTTAATAGAATCTTCCAAAATTAAAGATGGGGCTTTGATTTTTGGTTATTATGTCAACGACCCTCAACGCTATGGAGTTGCCGAGTTTGACAAAAAACATAAAGTCATTTCGATAGAAGAAAAACCAGAAAATCCTAAATCGCATTATGCAGTTACAGGTTTATATTTTTATTCAAACGATGTGGTTGAAAAAGCAAAAAAACTTAAACCATCAAAACGTGGCGAATATGAAATTACTGATTTGAATAATTTGTTTTTAGCTGAAAATCGACTAGAAATAAAACTTTTAGGCAGGGGTTTTGCCTGGTTAGATACCGGAACTCCGCAAAGTTTATTACAAGCTTCAAACTTTATGGAAACTCTTGAAGAAAGACAAGGATTAAAAGCTTCATGTATCGAAGAAATTGCTTATCGTCGCGGTTTTATTAATAAAAAACAATTAGAAAAACTTATCGAACCGCTTAGTAAAAGTCAATACGGACAATATTTATTCAGAGTATTAAATGAAGAAATGCCACTATGAAAATTTTTACAACAGATATTGACGGACTTCTAATTTTTGAACCAAAAGTGTTTGGAGATATACGTGGGTATTTCTTAGAATCGTGGAATAATAATTTTTTTAAAGATAATAATATAGATTTTAAACCTGTTCAACAAAATGAATCGGGTTCTGCATTTGGTGTGGTGCGTGGTTTACATTATCAACTTAAGCCCTATGCTCAAGCAAAATTAGTGAGAGTTATCGCTGGAAAAGTTTTAGATATTGCTGTCGATTTGCGAAAAAACTCTAAAACTTACGGCAAATATCATTCTGTTATTCTTTCCGAAGAAAATAAAAAACAGTTTTTTATTCCTGAAGGCTTTGCACACGGCTTTTCTGTACTTTCTGATTTCGCCATTTTCTCTTATATGTGTAATGAATATTATAATCCTAAGTTTGAAAGAGCAATTTCTTATAATGATAATTTTTTGAACATAGACTGGAAATTACCTTTTGACAAAATGATTATTTCAGAAAAAGATATGATAGCTCCATGTTTTAAAACTGCTGAACATAATTTTTAAATGAAAATATTAATTACAGGCTCAAACGGGCAGTTAGGCTCTAAAATAAAAGATTTATCATCTGAATTTAATTCTTTTGAGTTTTTTTATTCTGATACGCATAATTTAGATATTACTAAACGCAAGGCGGTATTTGATTTTTTTGAAAATTTAAAACCTGATATTTTAGTTAATTGTGCTGCTTATACAGCTGTTGATAAAGCCGAAGATGAAAGTGCCCTTGCTTATAAAGTTAATGCTGATGGTCCTGAAAATCTCGCTATTGCTTGTAAAAAATTTAACACTAAATTAATTCATATTTCCACTGATTATGTTTTTGGCGATGAACATAAACAAACTCCTTATTGCGAAGACGATTTTTGTTTGCCCGACTCTGTGTATGGAAAATCAAAATTGCAAGGCGAAGTTTTAGTTTTGGAAAATATAGACGATGCCGTAATTATTCGTACTTCGTGGTTATATGGCGAATATGGAAGTAATTTTGTGAAAACTATGTTGAGATTAGCAAACGAAAAAACAGAACTTGGAGTTGTTAATGACCAAAAAGGTAGCCCTACTTACGCAGGCGACTTGGCAAAAGCAATTCTTAAGATAATTAGTTTATATAAAAGCACTTCGTATTGGAGAAAAGGTATATATCATTTTTCAAATCTTGGCGAAACTTCGTGGTATGAGTTTGCAAAAGCAATTTTTGAAATTAAGAACATAAATATTATCTTAAATCCGTTGCGGAGCGAAGATTTTCCTTCCAAAGTCAAACGCCCTAAATATAGCGTTTTAGATAAATCAAAAATTATTAATACTTTCGGCATAGAAATTCCTCAATGGAAAGAATCTTTAAGGGCATTGTTGCAGAAGATTTAACGGCATTATTCAGCCATTTTGTTAAGAATTATTTCAATAAGTTTTTTTACAGCAGGTTTATAATCTTTACTGTATTTGCCAGCATATCTATTTGCAATTATTACGCAAACAGTTGCTGCTTTATGACCTAGCAAAGCTGATAAGCCAAATAGTGCTGAGCTTTCCATTTCGTAATTAGTAATAAGTCTATTGTCATATCTAAATGAGCGAATTTTTTCGTTAATATCAGGGTCTTGAATTTCTAACCTAATAACTCTTCCTTGTGGTCCATAAAATCCTGGAGCAGAAATTGTAATTCCTTTTCTTATACCTTGTCCTAATTTTTCTAATAATTCTTTTGAACCATTTATAAAATAGGGTTTTGTAAGTTTTGGGTTCCAGTCAACATGTTTCATAAACTCTTTTTCAATATTTAGTTCACAAACAGAATCTCTATTTTTATAAAAATTTAATAAACCGTCAAAACCTATTGATGTCTCGGTCATTAAAAATGAATCAACGTCCATGTCTTCTTGTAGCCCTCCCGATGTTCCGATTCTAATTAAATTTAATGTTTTATGTTCGGTTTTTGCTAGTCTAGTTTTTAAATCCACATTTACTAAAGCATCAAGCTCGTTAAGAACGATGTCGATATTGTCGGTGCCAATTCCGGTTGCTAAAGCAGTAAAACGTTTGCCCTTATAAAAACCTGTATGTGTTATAAATTCACGATTTTGGACTTTGCACTCTATTGAGTCAAACATAGCAGAAATTGTTGAAACTCTTTCTGGATCTCCAACAAGAAAAACGGTATCTGCAAGTTGTTCGGGTTTTAAATGTAAATGAAAAATACTTCCATCTGCATTAATTATTAGTTCAGACTCTGCGATTGGTTTCATTGTATTATTTTTTATCTTTGTAAAATTAAGCAATTAATTAAATATTTTCAAATTATTTTGTATTATGAATAAAAGTCGTATTCTTTTGCCAACAAATTTCACCTCGAAAACAGAAATAGCTTTTGAACAAAGTATTTTATTCTCTTTGAAAACAGGATTAGATATTGTTCTTCTTCATGTTATTCCAAATTTGAGTATGATTAACAATACTAGTGTAAGCATTGATATGGTGCAAGAGAAATTATCTCAGTTATCTGAAATATATTTACAAGAAACAGGGAAAAAAGCTCAAACACGAATCGAAGTTGGTAAAGTAACTCAGCAAATTTTATTGTTAGAAAAAGAAATTCAACCTGCTTATATTTTTCTAGGTTCAGATGTTTCTAAAAAAGAATCTTCTTCAATTACTTTAAAAATAATCGATTCTGTAAATTGCCCTATTGTTATTTTTGCAGGAAATTTTAATAGAAAAGGCTGCGAGAAAATAGTTTTACCCTTGGACTTAACTAAAGAAACTAAACAAAAAGTTGACCATACTATAAAATTAGCGAAAATTTACAACTCTGCTGTTCATATTATTTCTGCAACTTGTTTCACTGATGAATTAGAACTCGAAAAGTTAAGAAAACAACTTAATCAAGTAAGGTCAATTTTTGATAAACTTAAAATTAAAACAGAAATCAAATTAATAAAAACAACAAATGATATTGAAATAATGGCAAACTCAATAAATGATTATGCCGATGATATTGAAGCTGATTTAATAGTTATTATGACCCGTCAAGAAACTAAGATTCAAAAGTTTTTTGTTGGAAGTATGGCTACTGAGTTAATTAGAAAATCTAGTGTTCCAATATTGTGTATCAGTCCTAAGCACTAATTGAATAAAATTAAAAAGGCTTTCTTTAAATTTGAAAGCCTTTTTAATTTTTATTCTCTCATTAAATGAAATGTTCCATATAAATCGTATAATTGACTATCATAGCCTTCTGCTTTTATAACATAAAAATAAACTCCTGGTGCAGCTTTTGAACCTCCTCCAATATTTCCGTCCCAACCTGCTTCATAAGTTTCCCAGTCTGTCCATTCAAAGACTTTTGTTCCCCAACGATTAGTAATTATGCCGTTGAATGATTTTAAGGTTTGTGCTTTTACTTGGAAGAAGTCGTTTATGCCGTCTCCGTTTGGTGAGAAAATATTTGGTATCTCGATTTTACTTGCTTCGTCAACGTAAATACATTTTGTTAGCCTAGCAGTATCGCGACATTCTGGCAAATCTTTATTCATAACTATTAAGAACGGTTCGTAGCATACGCCCCCTTTAGTATAAACGTGTTCTATCATTGGGTCGCATGATTTTAGTGTAGTTCCATCATCAAAATGCCACTCGCAACGTTTGCCAACATTGTCGTAGTCAGAATTATTTAGGAACAAAACTGTGGCATTTGGAGCAACTAATTCTTCCATAATAACATCTGCCGACACTTCAATTTTTGCTTCTATCATACCTATAGGAATAATTTCGTAATCTATTGTGTCTAAAC
>CAYRQZ010000047.1:0-18482 GCA_964426585.1 uncultured Bacteroidales bacterium
CAATAAAAATTGCAAACCAACTTGAACAAGAAAATATTAATATAGGGGTGTACGATATGCTTTTCTTAAAACCTCTTGATGACAAACTTTTAAAAATGATATTCTCAAAATATAAAATTATTATTACAATTGAAGATAATAGTATTATCGGCGGATTTGGCTCTGCTATTTTTGAATATATGATTGATAACAATTTTCACTCAAAAATTTATAGGTTTGGAATACCCGATAAATTTATCGCTCACGGCTCTCAAGAACAATTAATCGAAGAATGTGGATTTAATTACGAAAACTTATATAACTTTGTGAAAAAATTAATATAATTTGATTAAATATTAAAAAAAATCTTTATTTTTATAGCGTTTATTTTAATAATACCACATTATGAAAAAAAAATTACTTCTAATCATCGCATTGTTATTTAGTATTTTTTGTTTTTCACAAGAACTTAAGCCAAACAGAACAGAGATAAATAATTTCTACAATGCCGAAGCATATATATATGAAGGCAACTATGAAAAAGCGTTAGACTTATTGCTACAGTTAGAAAACATTAACCCTAACAATCCAAATATAAAATATAAAATTGGACTGTGCTATTTAAATACTCGTTTATTTAAGAAAGAAGCTTTGAGCTATTTGCAAGAAGCTTCCAAACAGACAAGCCCTAATTACAAAGAAAACAGCCACAAAGAAAAGAACGCACCTTTAGAAACTTTTTTGTACTTAGGTATGGCTTATAGAGTAAATTATATGTTTGATGAAAGCCTCAAAGCTTTTCAAGAACTAAAAAATATGTTAAGCCCTTCAAAACCTGAAGATAAAATTTTATTAAAATTAGTCGATAGAGAAATTGAAATTACAAAAACGGCAATTGATAATGTTAATAATCCTATAAATGCAAAATTACAAAATTTAGGTTCCACAATCAATTCGGAATTTGCCGACCACTCTCCTATTATTGATTTAAACGAAAACTATTTGATTTTTACTTCAAAACGGCCAAGGGATGGACAAGCTCTTAAAAATCAAGATGAAGATATATTTATTTCAAAAAATGTAGATGGAAAATGGCAAAGCCCAACTAGACTTGGCGAACCCATAAACACTGCAACCCACAATGAGGCTGCCATTGGCTTGTCAATAGACGGCAAACAACTTTTCTTTTACCGCTCCGGCGAAAATAATACTGGAAGCGTTTATATTAGCGAATCTGAAGATATGTATAACTGGTCAATACCACAATTGCTAAAAGAAGACGTCAATTCTAGATTTAAAGAAACCCATACTTCAATAACTCCAGATGGAAATTCAATTTTCTTTACTAGTAATAGAAAAGGTGGTTTTGGAGGCTTAGATATTTATGTGATGCGAAAACTCCCAAATGGGAAATGGAGCGAACCAAAAATATTATCTAAAGATATTAATACAGAATATGATGAAGAATCTCCATATATACACCCTGATGGAATAACATTATTTTTTAGCTCGAAAGGACACAACTCAATGGGCGGTTATGATGTGTTCTCTTCAACAATGTATAAAAATGGGAAATTTACCACGCCTATAAATTTAGGATATCCTATTAATACTCCCGACGACGATGTCGCATACATTATGAACCTTACAGGACAAAAAGGATATATAGCTAGCTTAAAAGATAATGGTTACGGAGATTTAGACTTATACGAAATATTGCAAGAAGGAGTTTACGAAAATAATATGATCATTTTTGAAGGATTTGTGAAAAATGAAAATAACACTATCCCAGAAAATGTAACCATTACCATTAAACAAAAAGACTCTGATGATAAATATGAAATATCCCGCTTAAACAAGTCTAACGGAAAATACTCGGTGATGATGTTGCCAAATAATACTTACGAAATTTATTATGAAGCTAAAGGACATTTAACAAATAAAATAGAAATTACACCTACTAACAATACATTAAAATCGTATTCATCAGATTATAACCCTATCGAATTAGAAACTGTTGTTTTAAAATCTTTGGCTAATCATGATTATGTGTACTTTAATAAAAAATCATCGCAATTAGATGATCAAACTATTGCTATTCTTGATAAAGTTTCTACAAAACACAATGAATTAAAATCAAAAAATGAAAAATTATTTATTAGTTTTACCTTACCAAAATTTGATTCTGATCCTAACGTAGATGCTGAACGCATAAATAATATTTCAAATTATTTAACATTAAAAGGAATAGAAAGAAAAAATATTTTAACCGATAATTCTTCTTCCGATGAACTCTCTGCTGTTTATGTTTTAGAAATTGTTGAAAATGCAGAATTACTTATTGCTACAATATCTGACGAAGTTTCTAACGACAAAGCAATAGTGCAAATTGATAATATTTTATTCGATTTTGATAAATATATTATAAAAGATGAATATTTCGCTAATTTAGACATTTTGGCAAAATATTTGAACGATAATCCTAATGCCAAAATTGAAATAGGTGGACATACCGACTGGTTAGGCTCAGGTGAATACAACTATTTATTATCATATCACCGCTCAAAAGCTGTAAAAGATTATTTAGTTAATAAAGGAAATAATGCTGAAAATATTATTACTACTAAATATGGAAAAGATCAACCTATTGCTGCTAACCAAACTTTAGATGGTCGCGATAATCCTACAGGACGAAAATACAATAGAAGAGCTGAATTTAAAGTTTTAAATCAAGGTAGCAAAGCTAATCTAGAAATAAATCCAATTGTTATTTCTGAAGATGAAGCTTATGAAATTTCCAAAATTCCTTCAAGTAAAAAGTTTACAATTCAAATATACGCTCTTAAAAATCAAAAACCTGTAGAAGATTTTCCTGAACTAATAGGTGTTAAATTGCACGTTTCGGAAGATGGCTGGTATAGATATTATGTCGGTGAATATACATCGTACAGAATGGCAGTACAAGCCGAAGAAAATTTAAAATCTCAAGGTTTTGACACTTTAATTAGGAAACTAAACTTTTTCGAAGAATAAATAAAATTTGTTTAAGTTTTGGAAATAATAATTATCGATGCTTAATACTGCAAACCGTCTGGTAACAGATCCTTATTTATTTTTTTTATAATATTACTCTATCTTGCAAACTAGAAAGAGTTTTGATAATATTTTTTATTTCTGCAAACGATTTCAAAACTGAATCATAATTTTCCTCATCATTTTGGCTGCGAGGAGTTTTCAATTTTGATTTAAGACTCAATTCTAGTTCTTTCACAATTTTTAATTTGTATTTAATCAATACATCTTCTAAAATTTCTTGAAGTTTTTTCTCTTCTTTAAGAATTGGGATACCACGTTTTTCCCATATCGAACTTAACTGATACTTGCTCGAACACAAGTTGATGGAAACTTGGCTAATTTCGGGGTCGGCATTATGCGAAAAATACTCCATTTTGATTTCTTCATTATTCTTAACTAATTCCTCGGCTAATAAAAATATTTTCCAATTTATCACATTTTTCAGTTCAAGCCCATCATTGCGTAATTCGTTGATAATAAATTTTGCAAGACTTATTTGTAATTCACTTTCTGTTTCGGCATATTTAACATTAATTATGTGATTACCATACAATAATAATAATCTTATCAACTCTTTTTCTTGCGATTCAAAAAATATTCCCTCAGATGAAGCTGGTAAACTAGGAGTAGATTTAACAGGTGTAGCATACTGATGTTCTTGTTTTTTTAAACTTTCTACTTTTTGTTTTCGCTGTTTTAGAACTTCAGTATACAAGACATTTTCATCAATAGTTAAAATTTTACTACACTCTTGAATAAAAACTGCTTGCTTAACACTATCGTTTATAATAGCTATAGACTTAACAATATCAGAAATTAACGAAGAACGCTTAATTGGGTCATTTTTTGTTTCTTCATAAAGTAATTTTGTTTTAAACGAAATAAAGTCAGATTCATTATTCTCGATATACTCTAAAGTTTTAGCTCTACCATATTTTTTCGAATAAGAATCAGGGTCTTCTCCATCGGGAAAAAGAACTATTCTAACATTTAAGCCTTGCTCTAAAATCATATCAATTGCACGAAGCGAGGCTTTAATTCCAGCAGGGTCTCCGTCATATAAGATGCTAATGTCTTCGGTAAAACGGTGTATTTGTCTAATTTGGTCTTCGGTTAATGAAGTTCCTGAGGAGGCAACAACATTTTTTATTCCCGACAAAAATAGGGAAATTACATCCATATACCCTTCGACTAAAAAGCACTTTTTTTGTTTTACTATTTCTTGTTTTGCATGAAATAGCCCGTAAAGAACTTTACTTTTATTGTAAACGATAGACTCAGGCGAGTTAAGATATTTAGCAGTTTTTTTATCAGAGCTTAAAGTTCGTCCTCCAAAACCTACAACCTGCCCTGAGATGCTAAAAATTGGAAAAATCACACGACTAGCAAACCTATCGAAAGAAAAATTTTCTTTAAAAATACTTAATCCTGTTTTTTCTAAAAACTCTTTTTTATAACCGTTACGCAACGCCCAATCGGTAAATGCTGATTTATCTTCTGGACTATACCCTAACCTAAATTCTTTAATAACTTCATTATCGAAACCACGTTCTTTAAAATAACTAAGTCCAATAGCAATTCCTTCTTCGGAATTATTTAAAGAGTTTTCAAAAAATTTACAAGCAACTTCGTTAACAATACTCATGCTTTCGCGTTCGGAGTTAATTCTGATATCTTCTTCAGTCAGTTCTCGTTCTTCGATATGAATATTATACTTTTTTGCTAAATATCTTAAAGCTTCGGGATAGGTAAGCTGTTCATGCTCCATAACAAAATTAACCGAGTTACCAGCTTTTCCGCAACCAAAACATTTAAAAATACCCTTACTCGGACTTACTGTAAACGAGGGAGTTTTTTCGTTATGAAAAGGACATAAACCTAAAAAGTTCGCTCCTCGCCGTTTTAAGGAAACAAAATCCTGCACAACTTCAATTATTTCGGCAGTGTCAATTATTTTCTGAACGGTTACAGGGTCAATCATATTGGTATCGTTTTCGCTATTGCATTAATCCTTCTTTAAAAATATACTATCATCTCAATACAAAATTATATTTAAATAATCTTATGGTAAATAATTTTTTAAAACTAAATATCCTGTGCTTTCAGTATTACTTTTGTTATTAGCTCTATCAATAATATAAAATTTATACATTATAGTATCGTTTTCGAAAGGAAAAGTTTCGTTTAAATCTTTCACAAACATTTCTCCTTTTAAAGAAGGTGCTAAGTCGGTATTTTGAAATTTTGGCACAAAATATTCAAAAGGAACTTGCAAGTCAATCAAAATTTCTTTATCGTTTTCAATTTTATATTTTTGAAGAAAAATAGTGTTTTTACGTGGCGAAGTTGTATCAAATCCTATATCTCCGTCTCCGTCTACAAAATAAAAGTGTAATTTACCATTTAATATAGGATTTTGCAATAAGTCAGTTGTATCAATAAAATCGAAATTTAAGAACTCAATATGTGGTTCATTTGGATAAGTTTGAGGTTTAAAACACGAATAAAAACTAAAAAAGATAACTATTATACCAGTATAGCTTACATATTTTAGTTTTCTAGAAACTTTACAAAACCGCCACATAAATACATTATTAATTTTAACAAAAGTACAAAAAAAAAGATAATGGGGAAATAAATTAATACTTCCCCATTATTCAAGTTTAATTATTTAAATAAAAAATTTTAAGCTTGTGCTGTTGGTCCTCCAAAATTCATAGGTATTGGCGGGTTTTGTTTATTATTTGAAATTTTAATATTTCCATTAACGCTTTCAAACTTATTAACATTTTCTTGTAATGCCCCCAATAAACGTTTGGCATGTTCGGGAGTTAAAATTATTCTAGACTGCACTTTTGCTTTTGGAAGTCCAGGCATAATTCGAACAAAGTCCAGTACAAACTCCGAAGAAGAATGGGTAATTACAGCTAGATTAGCATAAATACCTTGCCCAACTTCATCGTTAAGTTCGATATTAATTTGATTTTGTTTATTTTCTTCCATATTATTAAATTATTCTATATCATTTTCTTCCAATGTGTTACCGAAATTATAATTTTCAGCTATGCGTTTAGAAGTAACTTTAATGTTTTGAAATTCTTTTTGTCCAGTTCCGCCAGGTATTCTATGTCCAACGATAACATTTTCTTTCAAGCCTTCGAGTTCGTCAACTTTTGCTCGGATTGCGGCTTCGTTAAGAACTTTTGTTGTTTCTTGGAATGAAGCGGCAGACATAAAGCTATTTGTTTGCAAAGATGCTCTTGTAATACCTTGTAATACTTGGCTAGAAGTTGCAGGCAATGCGTCTCTGACTTCAATTAAGCGTAAATCTTTACGTTTTAACATAGAGTTTTCGTCGCGTAATCTACGATACGAAACCATTTGTCCTTTAAACAAGTTTGTGGAATCTCCTGGATCAACAACGACTTTTTTATCAAATACAGAATCGTTTTCTTCTCTGAACTCCCATTTATCAACTAGTTGTTTTTCAAGGAATTGAGTATCACCTGGTTCAACAACTTCGACCTTACGCATCATTTGCCGAACAATAACTTCAAAATGTTTATCATTAATTTTCACACCTTGTAAACGATAAACGTCTTGTATTTCATTAACTAAGTACTCCTGAACTTCGGTTGGTCCTTTAATAGCCAGAATATCGCTAGGAGTAATAGCTCCATCAATAAGTGCTGTACCAGCTTTGACATAGTCGTTTGGTTGAACTAATATTTGTTTTGATAGAGGGACTAGATATTTATTAACTTTACCATCTTTTGATGTAATTTCAATTTCTCTATTTCCTCTTTTAATTTTTCCAAATGAAACTTCGCCATCAATTTCAGATACAACAGCAGGGTTTGAAGGATTACGAGCTTCGAACAATTCTGTAACGCGTGGCAACCCACCTGTGATATCGCCACCTTTTCCAACAATTCTAGGCATCTTAATTAAAATATCACCTGTTTCAACTTTGTCGTTTTCATTTTTTTGTAAACGAGAGCCTACGGGTAAGTTATAAGTTGCTAAAACCTCTTTGTTTTTATCAATAATTTTAGCAACAGGAATTTTATTTTTATCTTTAGTTTCAACAATAACCTTTTCGGTTAAGCCGGTTTGGATAATTAATTCTTCTTTGTAGTTCACACCTTGTATAACGTCTTCGAGAACAAGTTTTCCTGACACTTCACTAACAATTACAATATTATACAAATCCCAATCGCAAATTTTATCACCTTTAGAAACAGTAGCACCTTGTTTAAAATATAATTTAGATCCATAAGGGATAGCTTTGTTAACAAGCGATATTCCTGTTTTTTTATCTAATATTTTCATTTCAGCCATACGAGTAACAACGATATCTACTATTGAGCCATCTTTTTCTTTATGTTCAACAGTACGTAGTTCTTCGATTTCTAATATGCCATCATATTTTGCTTCAATAGAAGATTCGCCTGCAATTTTACCAGCAACACCCCCCATGTGGAATGTACGCAAAGTTAATTGGGTACCAGGTTCACCGATTGATTGAGCTGCAATTACTCCGACTGCTTCGCCTTTTTGTACCATTTTGCGTGTAGCAAGATTTCGTCCATAACATTTTGCACAAACGCCTTTTCGAGATTCGCAAGTAAGAACAGAACGGATTTCGACCTTTTCGATTGGTGATTCGTCAATTATTTTTGCAATTTTTTCTGTAATTTCTTCGCCTGAGGCGACAATAAGTTCTTCGGTTTGAGGATGATAGATATCGTGTACACTTGTGCGACCAAGAATACGTTCGTAAAGCGACTCAATAACTTCCTCATCATTTTTCCTTAATTCAATTGCCATCAATCCTCTTAAAGTTCCGCAATCATCTTCTGTTATAACAACATCTTGAGCTACATCGACCAGACGTCTTGTTAAATATCCTGCGTCAGCAGTTTTTAAAGCAGTATCGGCAAGACCTTTACGAGCACCGTGAGTTGAAATAAAATACTCTAAAATAGACAATCCTTCTTTAAAGTTTGCTAAAATTGGATTTTCGATAATTTCGCTTGAGCTTCCTCCTGATTTTTGAGGTTTTGCCATCAGTCCCCTCATACCGCACAACTGGCTAATTTGTTCTTTTGAACCTCTAGCGCCAGAGTCTAACATCATATAAACAGCATTAAAACCTTGGTCGTCGGTAGAAAGTTTTTTCATTACCTCTATTGAAAGTTTAGCATTTATGCTAGTCCAAACATCTATTACTTGGTTGTATCTTTCATTATTAGTAATAAATCCATTTTCATAATTAAACATAATTTCATTAACTTCTGCATAGCCTTCGTCTATAAGGTCTTTTTTTGTTTCTGGGATTATCACATCATTCAAATTAAAAGACAATCCGCCTTTAAATGCGTGTGAATAACCCAAGTCTTTGATATCATCTAAGAATTTAGCAGTAATATCTGTACCAAACGAGCCAACAAGGTTACCAATAATTTCGCGTAAAGATTTTTTGGTAAGAATTTCATTAATATAACCATAAGATTTTGGCACAATTTGATTGAAAATAACTCTACCTGCTGTAGTTTCAATCATTTTGGTTACTATTTCTCCATTTTCATTAATATCTTCTGTTCTAACTTTAATAAAAGCATGAAGATCTAATTTTTTTTCGTTGTAAGCAATGATAACTTCTTGTGCCGCATAATATGTTTGATTTTCACCTTTAACCCCGCGTCTTCCTTTTGTTAAATAATACAAACCAAGAACCATATCTTGTGAAGGCACAGTAATAGGAGCACCATTAGCAGGGTTAAGAATATTATGTGAAGCTAACATAAGGATTTGAGCTTCTAAAATTGCCGCATTACCTAAAGGAAGATGGACAGCCATTTGGTCGCCGTCAAAGTCGGCATTGAAAGCTGTACAAACTAATGGATGAAGTTGAATAGCTTTGCCTTCGATTAGTTTTGGTTGAAAAGCTTGAATACCTAAACGGTGCAAAGTAGGTGCACGGTTAAGCAATACAGGATGCCCTTTTAAAACATTTTCAAGAATATCCCATATAACTGGGTCTTTTCTTTCAACAATTTTTTTAGCAGATTTAACAGTTTTAACAATTCCGCGTTCTGTTAATTTTCGGATAATAAATGGTTTGTAAAGTTCGGCTGCCATTTCTTTTGGCAATCCACATTCGTGCATTTTTAAATCAGGACCTACTACAATCACTGAACGAGCAGAAAAGTCAACACGTTTTCCTAATAAATTCTGACGAAAACGTCCTTGTTTACCTTTCAAACTATCACTTAAAGACTTCAATGGTCTATTAGCATCTGTTTTAACGGCATTCGACTTTCTTGAATTATCAAATAATGAGTCGACAGCTTCTTGAAGCATACGTTTTTCATTTCGTAAAATTACTTCGGGGGCTTTAATTTCTAACAGTCGCTTTAATCTATTATTTCTTATTATAACCCTGCGGTACAAATCGTTAAGGTCTGATGTAGCAAAACGCCCACCGTCAAGTGGGACTAAAGGCCTTAACTCGGGCGGAATAACAGGAATAACATTTACAATCATCCATTCAGGCTTATTTTTATCCTGCGATAATCTAAAAGCCTCAACAACACTTAATCGTTTTAAAGCTTCGCTTTTTCTTTGCTGAGAAGTTTCGTTACTTGCTTTATCTCTAAGAGAATAAGACAATTCATCTAATTTAATACGTTGTAATAAATCGTAAATTGCCTCTGCTCCCATTTTTGCTATAAATTTATTAGGATCAGAGTCATCAAGAAATTGGTTTTCACGAGGTAAGTTTTCAACAATTTTTAAATATTCATCTTCGGTAAGTAAATCTAATTCTTGAACTCCATCTATAATATTAATACCAGGTTGTATTACGACATAGCGTTCGTAATAAATAATAGAGTCAAGTTTTTTACCTGGGAGCCCTAATAAATATCCTAATTTATTAGGTAAGGTTTTGAAATACCATATATGAGCGATTGGAACTTCTAATTTTATATGCCCCATTCGTTCGCGTCGAACTTTTTTCTCTGTTACCTCAACACCGCATCTATCACAAACAATGCCTTTATATCTAATACGTTTATATTTACCACAATGGCATTCATAATCTTTTACTGGTCCAAAAATTCTTTCACAAAACAGCCCGTCTCGTTCAGGTTTATAAGTTCTGTAATTTATTGTTTCTGGTTTAGTAACTTCACCTTTAGACATGTCCTGAATTTCCTCAGAAGATGCAAGGCTAATTGTAATTTTCGAAAATTTTGTTTTTACTTTATTATCTTTTCTAAAAGCCATATTATTAGCTATTAAATTAATTTTAATCAAGGTCAATTCTCAAACAAAGGCCTCTCAACTCATGTAGCAATACATTCAAAGATTCGGGAATTCCAGGTTCTGGCATTTGTTCACCTTTAACTATTGCATTATAAGTTTTTGTTCGCCCAATAACATCATCAGACTTTACGGTTAAAATTTCTTGAAGGATATTTGCAGCACCGAAAGCTTCTAAAGCCCAAACCTCCATTTCTCCAAATCGTTGCCCACCAAATTGAGCTTTACCGCCCAATGGTTGTTGGGTAATTAAAGAATATGGACCAATAGAACGGGCATGCATTTTATCTTCAACCATGTGTCCAAGTTTTAACATGTAAATTACTCCTACTGTTGCCGGTTGGTCAAATTTTTCGCCTGTTCCGCCGTCAAACAAATAAGTACTTCCATATTGAGGCAAATTAGCTTTATTAGTATATTCATCTATTTGCTCCAAGCTAGCACCATCAAAAATCGGGGTGGAAAATTTGCAGTTCAAAACACTACCCGCCCAACCTAATATTGTTTCATAGATTTGTCCTAAGTTCATACGCGAAGGCACGCCTAAAGGATTTAAAACTATGTCAACTGGGGTCCCGTCTTCCAAAAATGGCATATCTTCTTGGCGAACTATTTTAGCCAAAATTCCTTTATTACCATGGCGCCCTGCTAATTTATCACCAACTTTTACTGTACGCTTGCTAGCAATATACACTTTTGCCAATTGAATAATTCCTGCTGGAAGTTCATCTCCAATTGTAATTTCCAATTTTTTACGTCTATTTTCTCCATCAATTTTCTTTTGTTCAACCATAAAATTGAACAAAAGTTTTGAGATTACTTCATTTCTTGCTTTATCTGTAGTCCAGCGATTAGGATTTACATTATTAAAGTCTATATCTACTAATAATTTTTGTGTAAATTTTGTACCTTTTGGAATTATATCATTATTAAAATTATCTTTAACTCCTTGTGATGTTTTGCCATTAACAAGAACAAAAAGTTTTTCAATCAAAACGCTTTTTAAAGCCGCAGAAGATTCTGCATGTTTTGCATCAAGGTTTTCAATTAGAATTTTATCTTGATTTTTAACTTTTCTGTCTTTAATTGTTTTAGAAAATAACTTTCTATCAATTACTATACCACTAGTTGAAGGTGAAGCTTTCAGAGAAGCATCTTTTACATCACCAGCTTTTTCACCAAAAATTGCACGTAATAATTTTTCTTCAGGAGATGGGTCTGATTCTCCTTTTGGAGTAATCTTACCAATCATAATATCGCCAGGTTTTACATAAGCTCCAATTCTGATTATACCATTCTCATCAAGATCTTTTGTAGCAGATTCACTAACATTAGGGATATCTGAAGTTAATTCTTCTGGGCCACGTTTAGTTTCTCTTACTTCTAATTGATAATCGGCAATATGAACCGATGTAAACAAGTCTTCTTTTACAACGTTCTCATTAATTACGATAGCATCTTCAAAATTATAACCTTTCCAAGGCATAAAGGCTACTTTTAGGTTTCGACCCAAAGCCAATTCGCCATTTTCTGTAGCATAACCTTCCGTTAATAAAGTTCCAGCTTTAACAACATCACCTTTATTAACGACAGGTTTAAGATTAACACAAGTATTTTGATTAGTTTTTTGGAATTTTGCAATATTATAAGTTACAGAATTGCTGTTAAAACTAATAAATTCATCTTCTTCGCTTCTATCATATTTGACAATAATCTTTTCAGCATCCACGTACTCAACCCTACCATCACCTTCGGCTGTCAGCAAAATTCTTGAATCTTCAGCCACCATGCTTTCTATACCGGTTCCAACAATAGGAGCTTCGGCTTTCAGCAATGGAACAGCTTGTCTCATCATATTAGATCCCATTAAAGCACGATTAGCATCGTCATGCTCTAAAAAAGGAATTAATGAAGCGGCTATTGAGGCAATTTGATTAGGAGCTACGTCCATAAACTCAAGTTGCATAGGTTCTGTTAACACGAAATCGCCTTCATCTCTTGATTTTACTCTTGCGGCTAAAAACATACCATCATCATCAATTTGAGCATTAGCCTGAGCAATAATTTGATTTTCTTCCTCTTCGGCGCTCAAATAGGCAATATCTTCAAAATAAACTTTACCGTCAATAACTTTACGATAAGGAGTTTCGATAAAACCTAATTTATTAATCTTCGCATAAACGCAAAGCGAAGATATTAACCCGATATTAGGACCTTCGGGTGTTTCGATTGGACACAAACGTCCGTAATGAGTATAATGTACGTCTCTAACTTCGAAACCAGCTCTTTCACGAGAAAGACCACCAGGACCTAAAGCCGACAATCTTCTTTTATGAGTTATTTCTGCTAAAGGATTAATTTGATCCATAAATTGAGACAGCTGGTTTGTGCCGAAAAACGAATTAATTACTGAGGATAATGTTTTTGAATTAATCAAATCCATAGGATGAAATATTTCATTATCTCTAACATTCATTCTTTCGCGAATAGTCCTAGACATACGTGCAAGCCCAACACTAAATTGGTTTGCTAATTGTTCGCCGACAGTTCGAACACGACGATTACTTAAGTGGTCAATATCGTCAACATCAGCCTTAGAATTAACCAACTCAATTAAATATTTTATAATTTCAATTATATCTTCTTTTGTAAGAACCCGAATTTCTTTAGGAATATTAAGGTTCAACTTAGCATTCATTCTAAAACGCCCAACATCGCCTAAGTCGTAACGTTTATCCGAAAAGAATAATTTATCAATTACATCGCGTGCAGTAGCTTCGTCTGGTGGCTCACTGCTACGTAATTGACGATAAATATTAACAACTGCTTCTTTTTCGGAATTACATGGGTCTTTTTGTAAAGTATTGTAAATTATTGCATAATCAAAAACTTTTTGATTTTCTTTATGTAATAGGATGGTTTTTGCTCCGGACTCAACAATTAAATCGACATGATGATTTTCTATTATTACTTCTCTATCAATAATGACTTCGTTGCGTTCAATTGACACAACTTCAGCAGTATCTTCATCAGAAAATTCTTCTTGCCAAGTTTTTACTACTCTAGCAGCCAATCTTCGCCCTATGACTTTTTTAAGTGCAGTTTTTGAGACTTTAATTTCATCTGCAAGGTCAAAAATTTCTAAAATATCTCTATCGCTTTCGAAACCTATAGCACGAAGTAGAGTTGTTACTGGTAATTTCTTTTTACGATCTATATAAGCATACATGACATTGTTTATGTCAGTTGCAAATTCAATCCAAGAGCCTTTAAAGGGAATAATTCTGGCAGAATATAATTTTGTTCCATTAGCGTGAATAGACTGACTAAAGAAAACACCTGGAGACCTATGCAATTGAGAAACGATAACGCGTTCTGCACCATTAATTACAAAAGTTCCTGTTGGTGTCATATATGGAACAGTACCTAACCAAACATCTTGAACAGAAGTTTCGAAGTCTTCGTGCTCAGTGTCGGTACAATATAATTTTAATTTTGCTTTTAAGGGCACGCTATATGTCAAACCTCTTTCAATACATTCCTGAATACTATATCGAGGAGCATCCAAAGAATAATCCAAAAATTCTAATACAAAATTATTTCTTGTATCTGTAATAGGAAAATTTTCTAAAAACACTTGATATAATCCTTCTGATTTTCTTTGTTCTGACGTGGAGTTTAATTGAAAAAATTCTTCAAATGATTTTATTTGAATTTCTAAAAAATCAGGATACTCCAACTGATTTTTTGTTGTTGAGAAATTAATTCTATTTTTTTTATTATCAACCATTTTGCAATTATTAAATAAGAACCTAAACATTAACAACGAAAGGTTTAAAACCCAAATTGGGTTTTAAACCTATAAAATTTCACAACAAAAGTTGTTTATTTAAGTTCAACTTCTGCACCGGCTTCTTCTAATTGAGCTTTAAGTGCATTTGCCTCATCCTTTGGAACTCCTTCTTTAATTGGTTTTGGAGCTTCGTCAACAAGGGCTTTTGCTTCTTTAAGACCTAATCCTGTTAGTTCTTTTACTAATTTTACTATTTGTAATTTTTGAGCACCTGCATTTTTCAAAATAACATCAAACTCAGTTTTTTCCACTTCTGCTGCAACTTCGCCAGCGCCACCAGCAACTGGTCCTGCTACTGCTACTGCTGCTGCAGCTGGTTCAATACCATATTCTTCTTTTAGGATATTTGCTAATTCATTAACATCCTTAACAGTAAGGTTAACTAATTCTTCTGCTAACTTCTTAAGATCTGCCATTTTTAATTGATTTTAATTTGTTTTAAACTAATTTTCTTATTCTCTTTCTGATAAGGTTTTTACTAAACCTCCTAATAAATTTTTGCCTGATTCAAGTTGTCCAAGAACAGTTTTTATTGGTGATTGTAATAACATAATAATATCACCAACAAGTTCTTCTTTAGATTTAAGCGATGCTAAAGTATTTAGTTGTTCTTTACCAACATAAATTGATTCTTCGGCATAAGCGCCTTTAAAAAGTGGTTTGTCGCTTTTTCTATTTAGTTCTTGAATTAATTTCCCAGGAACATTTGCGACATTACAAAACATTATAGTTGTATTTTCGTTTAACACACTATAAAGACCTTCATAATCACGTCCACTTCGTTCTAAAGCTTTTTTAAAGAATGTATTCTTAACAACAATCAGTTCAATGCCTTTTTCGAAACACTTTTTTCTTAAATCATAAGTTTGCGCAGCGTTTAATCCAGAAATATCGGTCAAGTAAAAGTGACTATATTCTTGTATTGTTGCTTGCAAGCTCTCGATAAGTGCATTTTTATCTTCTCGTTTCATAACCGGCAACTTGTTAATTACTAATTAATTGATTTTGGATCGATTTCGATACCAGGACTCATAGTACTAGACAAATAAATACTTTTAACATAAGTACCTTTTGCGGCAGTGGGTTTTAATTTTATTATAGTCTGAATTAATTCGGTTGCATTATCAACAATTTTTTCTGGACTAAACGAAACTTTACCAATGCCTGCATGAATAATACCATATTTATCCACTTTAAAATCGATCTTTCCTTTTTTAACATCCTCGACAGCTTTTCCGATCTCCATTGTTACTGTGCCAGTTTTTGGGTTAGGCATTAAACCTCTTGGTCCTAAAACTCTACCGAGTTTTCCAAGTTTTGCCATAACCTGAGGCATT
This sequence comes from uncultured Bacteroidales bacterium, assembly GCA_964426585.1. Taxonomy (GTDB): domain Bacteria; phylum Bacteroidota; class Bacteroidia; order Bacteroidales; family ML635J-15; genus Bact-19. Next base: position 15,574 of record CAYRQZ010000047.1, read on the forward strand.
GTAATTATAATGTCGATATCTGTCCAACCTCCAGTAAGCTTTTCGATATAATCATCTAAACCTACATAATCAGCACCTGCATCTTTAGCTTCTTGCTCCTTATCAGGAGTACATAACACTAATACTCTAACAGTTTTACCTGTGCCATGAGGCAAAGTAGTAATCCCTCTAACCATTTGATTAGCTTTGCGAGGATCAACTCCTAAGCGAACATCAATATCAACAGAGGCATCAAATTTTGTAAAAGTGATATCTTTCACAAGTTTTGCTGCCGCATGAAGATCGTACTTCTTGCTTTTTTCGAGTTTAGCGAAAGCTTCTTTTCTATTTTTGCTAATTTTTGCCATTTCAAAAAGTACTTTAAATTATTTAATTGGAGATTCGCCTTTAATTGCAATCCCCATACTTTTAGCTGTACCAGCTACCATACTCATAGCTGCATCTAGTGAAAAAGCATTTAAGTCAACCATTTTTGCTTCGGCAATAGTTTTTACTTGATCCCAAGTAATAGAACCTATTTTATTTCTATTTGGTTCGGCCGAACCTTTGCTAACTTTGGCATGCTCAATCAATTGCACTGCAACCGGTGGAGTTTTTACGATAAAATCAAAAGATTTATCACTATAATAAGTGATAACTACTGGTAAAATTTTACCAGCTTGATCTTGAGTTCTACCATTGAATTGTTTGCAGAACTCCATAATATTTAATCCTTTTGATCCTAACGCAGGTCCCAAGGGTGGAGATGGATTCGCTGCTCCGCCTTTAACTTGTAGTTTTATAAAACCACTAATCTGTTTTGCCATAACGTTTTTCTAAATAAAAGATTACTCTTTTTCTACTTGTATGAAACGAAGTTCAAGCGGGGTTTTTCGACCAAAGATCTTAACCATTACTTTCAGCTTCTTTTTTTCTTCATACACTTCTTCTATCACACCACTAAAGCCACTAAATGGACCATCTATTACCTTTACAGGTTCACCTACTAAGTAAGGAATATTAACTTCTTCATTACTTTCGGAAAGTTCGTCAACTTTACCAAGAATTCGAGTTACTTCATCATTTCTTAAAGGTACAGCTTTCCCATCTTTAGTGCCTAAAAAACCTATTATTCCGTTTATACCTTTTATTGTGTGCTCAATTTCACCGTCTAGAGCTGCATAAATCAAAATATAACCTGGAAAGAAGTTTCTTTCCTTATGAACAGGTTTTCCATTTCTGACCTGATAAACTTTTTCTGTCGGTATAAGAACCTGGGAAACTTGGTCTTGGAGGCCTAACTTAGCTATCTCTGCTTCGAGGTATTGTTTTACCTTTCTTTCTTTTCCGCTAAGAGCTCTAACAACATACCATTTTTTTTCAATTCCTGACATATCCGACAAAATTTAGGTTTAATAAAATATACCGTAAATAAACTCGAGAAGTTCTTTAAATGTAAAGTCCATAACGAATACTACCACGGCAAATATTAAGGAAGCAACCATAACAACAACAGCACTATTTTGAAGTTCAGACCATTTTGGCCATGTTACTTTATAAACAAGCTCGTTGTAAGTATCTTTGAAATATTCTTTAATTTTCTTCATTTCAATATCTCTTTGCACGGGAGGAGCGACTCGAACGCCCGACACCTGGTTTTGGAGACCAGTGCTCTACCAACTGAGCTACACCCGTAAAAAATGAAGTAAAAATTTTACTTCATTTTTTATTAGTTGTTATTATTCTATAATCTCTGTTATTTGTCCTGCTCCGACAGTTCTACCACCTTCACGAATTGCAAAACGCAAACCGACATTACAAGCAACTGGATAAATTAATTCAACTATTATTGAAACATTATCGCCTGGCATAACCATCTGTACGCCTTCTGGCAAATGAATTTCACCTGTAATATCCAAAGTTCTCAAGAAAAATTGAGGGCGATATTTATCGTGAAAAGGAGTATGGCGTCCGCCTTCTTCTTTTTTCAATACGTAAACTTCGGCTTTGAATTTTGTATGAGGTTTAATTGTACCCGGAGCTGCAATTACTTGTCCTCTTTTAATTTCATCTTTATCAACACCACGAAGTAATAAACCAACATTGTCACCAGCTTCACCTCTATCTAATATTTTACGGAACATTTCAACACCAGTAACAACAGTTTTTCTAGCTTCCTCGCCTAGTCCAACAATGTGAACTTCGTTACCTGTATTAACAACACCTGTTTCGATACGACCAGTAGCAACAGTACCACGACCAGTAATAGAGAAAACGTCTTCAACTGGCATTAAGAATGGTTTTTCGTTTTCGCGTGGAGGAATTGGAATCCAAGTGTCAACAGCATCCATTAATTCCATAACTTTGTCTTCCCATTGTGCTTCACCATTAAGAGCTCCTAAAGCCGAACCTCTAATAACAGGACAATCGTCACCTTCGAAGCCGTAGAAGTTTAATAAATCACGAACTTCCATTTCTACTAACTCTAAAAGTTCTTCATCGTCAACTAAGTCGACTTTATTTAAGAAAACAACAATTCTAGGAACGTTAACCTGACGAGCTAAAAGGATATGCTCACGAGTTTGAGGCATAGGACCGTCAGTTGCAGCAACAACGATAATAGCACCGTCCATTTGAGCAGCACCAGTAACCATGTTTTTAACATAGTCGGCGTGACCAGGACAGTCAACGTGCGCATAGTGACGAGTAGCAGTTTGATACTCAACGTGAGAAGTATTTATAGTAATACCTCTTTCTTTTTCTTCTGGAGCATTGTCAATTGAGTCAAAGCTCATAACAGCCGACAAACCTTTTTTTCCTAAAACTGTGGTAATAGCAGCAGTTAAAGTAGTTTTACCGTGGTCAACGTGACCAATGGTACCGATGTTTACATGCGGTTTCGACCTATCAAATTTTTCTTTAGCCATGGC
>CAYRQZ010000048.1:0-18400 GCA_964426585.1 uncultured Bacteroidales bacterium
TTTCGTTCATCCAAGAATTAAACACAGCGCTAATAGCTCCCCAAAGCTGTTCTTTTGGATCTTCCGGAAAATCTTTTCCAGTACGTTTTTTTATTTCTGCTTTGAACTCAGCAACTAGTTCTTTTAGGTCATCTGCTGACAAATCAACGTCAAGTTTAATTCCGCGTTTGCGTTTTTTAGCTTCGAGAATAACTTCAAAAGGATCTTCATCGTCTTTATTTTGAGGTTTTAATTCTAAAACTACATCGCCATACATAGCTACAAATCTGCGATAAGAATCATATACAAATCTAGGATTATTTGTTTTTTTGATAAGGGCTTCAACAGTTTTTTCAGTTAATCCAAGATTTAAAATAGTATCCATCATGCCAGGCATAGACGCTCTAGCGCCTGAACGCACTGACAGAAGCAAAGGATTTTTAGCATCGCCGAACAGTTTCCCAACTTCTTTTTCTACTTTAGCTAGTGCTTCATCAACTTGTCCTTTTAACAAACTAGGAGTAGTACGTTTGTTAGCATAGTAGTATGTACAAACTTCTGTAGTGATAGTGAATCCAGGAGGTACTGGGAGACCTATGTGAATCATCTCAGCAAGGTTAGCACCTTTTCCACCAAGTAAATTTTTCATATCAGATCTACCTTCAGCTTTTTTCCCGCCAAAGTAATAAACATATTTTGCTTCTTTTGAAGCTTTAGGAGTTGTTGCTTTTGTCATTTTTCTTTCCTAAAAAAATAAAATAAAATTAATTTTAATATTTAAATAATTATTTAATGTCCGCCAAAGTAATAAACATAAATAAACAATTCAATTAGACAATTTATTAATAAATAATAAATAATAAATTTGAATTATTTAGTTACTAATTTGATAGGTTAATTATAGTTTAGATGCATTTACAAATTTAATAAAATATAATCATATAATTGTTCTTTGCCAGTTTGTTTTTATTAACACAATTTGATATTTTGCAGGATTTTATTATGTAGAGTTGAATTGTGTTCGGTAATATTCAATTGGTACTATATGTGTAGTTGTAGCGCATATTTGTACGAATATGTTTGAGTTTGGAGTAATGAAAATTTATCTTGCACCTGAGAAATATCTCAAAAATCATGTATATTTATATAGTTTGATATTCTTATAGTATAGTATAGCTTAGCTTTGCCTCGTTATAGTTATTGGCGCTTATACTCTAAAAATTAAAATTCTTTTTTGAAATATGAAATTTTACTACTTTTAACTTGTTGCAAATTAATTAGACTTCAATGGACCGAATTAAAAAAACACTTAAAGAAAAAAACATTTCACAAACTTGATTCCATTTGCAATTACTATGGCAAAAAAAGATGCTAGTTTAACAGATGAAGATGATATTTTAATTAGAGAATATCCGTCACAAAAATTATTTAATTTAGGTATGTTTGTACCTAATTTGTTCGGAGTTGATATTACAAAAACACCTGCTGAACTGAAAGCCTTAGAATTTATGTTCAAAAATGATGGTGTACCGATGACAATTATAGGTTTAGATATGATAGATATTTTAAAAGAAATTAAATAGTTGTATTTATGTTTTGAAAAATGAAAACAAATAAAATATATAATGAGAATTGTTTGATTACAATGAAAAATATGCCTGACAACTTTGTTGACTTTGTAATCACATCACCACCTTATGACGATATAAGAAATTATAATGGTTATCAATTTGAATTTGAAAAAATTGCAAAAGAATTATTCCGTATTACAAAAAAAGGAGGAGTAATAATTTGGGTTGTGGCAGACGCAACAATTGACGGAAGCGAAACTGGAACTTCGTTTAAGCAGGCATTGTTTTTTAAAGAAATTGGTTTTAGACTACATGATACCATGATATATTATAAAAATAATCCCATGCCTCAAACAGGGAATAGGTATCATCAACATTTTGAATATATGTTTGCATTTTCAAAAGGAAGTCCTAAAACATTTAATCCAATTACAGAGCCTACAAAATATCAAGGACTTGCCAATATGAAAAACAGAGGACAAAATGGCGAATTGAACTATGAAAAAGTAGAAAGAACAACTGAAAAAAAAGTTGGTAATGTGTTTTTTTATTCAATTGGTGGAGGAATTTCAACAAAAGATAAGATTGCATATAATCATCCTGCTATTTTTCCCGAAAAACTTGTTGCTGACCAAATTAATACGTGGACTAACGAGAGCGATTTGATTTATGACCCTTTTATGGGAAGTGGAACTACTGCTAAAATTGCACATTTATTAAAACGAAAGTGGATTGGTTCAGAAATCTCAAAAGAATACGTTGAAATTTCAGAACAAAGATTAAAGGAACATACAATGAATAATTTATTTACGACAATATAATATGAATTTAGCAGAAAGAGGTTCTCAAACAGCAAAGGACGGTTTTAAAAATGAAGACGATATTGTTGTAAAATTTAACAATTGGAAGAAAGACAAAGATGCTCAGACGTGGTTAATCTTAATGAAATACAAGCTTTCCGAAATAGAATATGTTGAAGCTGTAAAAATACCCGGTTACAAAACTGATGTTCAAGTACAAGTATCCATCAAACTTAAAAAAGCAATTGATGTGGAAAATTTACAGGTTAAATTAGTCAGTAATCTTAAAGGGTTTAATCAAATTGACAAGAGACGGGTGGATAAATATACAGAAATATGGAATATTCCTTTACAAGTCATTTCAATTTTAAAGAGATATACAGGAGAAGAAAAACCTACAATCAACAAGCCGAAAGACAAAAGAAGAATGTTTGCAAACGAATTTTCAGAAACTGAACAGGAAGTTATTTTAAACTGGTTAAAGAATAATCAATCTTTAATTGTTTCAGACATATTGAAAGGACAGGGAAAATTTGCAGCAGAATGGATGTTAGTAGCTCAAAAAGTTGAGAAAAACGCAAGGTGGATACTAAAACCAATGAATTTTTGCATGAACTATTTCGGGAACGGAGAAATTGAAATTACTAACAGAGGGAATTTTAAAATAGGTAGAATTACAATGCAAAGAAAAGGCGGTGATGGTGGAAGAGATACTGCCAAGATGTTGCAATTTAAAATTAATCCGGCTGAATTATTTGACATTGAATAAAATACGCACTATAACAAAGGCTAAAATCAAGCGGGCGGAAAGTGCTAATTTGAAAGGTATTGCAACTAATAAACTTTATCGCAGGTTGACAGTGAAATGCTCCGAAATGCTCGCCAGCTTTTATCCTCAGCCGTCAGACTGTCTAAACCACGAAGTAGCAGCGAAGCTACCCCCCCAATCTTATCAACATGCTGATTGTTAACAACTTATTTGTTTTTTATTTGCCTAATTGATTGATTATTAGTATTATCTTCAAATAAATTTCAAAAGCTATATTTTTGGAATTAAAAATGAAGTTACCCACCTAGAAGAATCTGTTCTTATCGCGTGCAAAGTCACCGCTTCAACTATAAAACTTTGCCATAACTTAAGTTTATGTCTTCATTTTCTAAAACACCAAAACCCTCACCTTTTAAGCAATAAAAAATTTCATCATTCTTATCATGTTTATGGAGTGGAATTTTTTTATCACGCTTTATATGATATACATTTTTTACGATAGCTTCTTTTGTTAATTCAATGTCCATAATTTATAAAGTTTGTGTAATTTCTATTGGTCTAAGAACTAATACTGCACGAAGCCAAGGGAATTTTTGTTTTTTTTCGTCAAAAATTTCACCAGAATATAAAAAATCTGCTTCGGCTTTAATTAAAAATCCTGTTCCCATAGAATGAAAACCCATTACTTCTCGGCTACCAAGGCTAACAAGAATATTTTTGTTCATTTCGATATTTCTTTCTGTTTGTTTCATTCCGCCAACTGGTATTAAAAAATCGTTTTCTTTACTAAAACTAATGTAAGTGTTCCATGTATTCACCAAATGTGGAGAATCTTTACCTAGACTTACAATTGCAACAAAGCCTTCTTTTTCTAGTACCGACAATAGTTTTTCTGGAATTTCCATGATTTTTATTTTTAAAATTAATAAATTAAGTTAGCCCTCCCAAAATTGGATTTTATTCCTAAATAAATATATGCTTTATTTTTTTTATCCCCAATTTCAGGAATAAATTGCCTAAATAATAATCTAACATTTAATAAAAGGTTTTTATCTTTTTTAATATAATAACCTAAATCAAATGAGCTAGTAATAATATTTGTTTTTACTCCTTGTAAAATTGTATTGCTGTATGAATTAACTATGTATGGGTAGCCCTGATTTCCATCCATTGTTGCTTGAAAAATATTTTGCCCAAAATGTGTATTTAAGGAGTCCATTCCAATAGTTGCATACATAAATTTAGTGTCAAAAACCCATCTATTATTAAAATATGTAATTCCTGAAACAGATTCAATAAAGTTGGCACCTAAAGGATGAGCTAAACTTTGCCAAAGGTGAGAATAACTTTGTTCAACATGCACATGTGAGTATATATATGGTCGGGCAATATTTATTTCTGTGAAAAAATCTAAATTTTTAATTTTAAAAATATCAAAAGATTTAAAGCCGATTTGACCAGCCCATTTATTTGCAAACCAACCATATTCATCGGAATAATCAGGTTTTAGATTGTGTTTTATATCATTAATAAGTTGTCCAACAATTATATCATCTATTATAAATTGAGAATAAAACGCATTAGCTGAATTAAGTTTAACTTTTAAATTAATTCCTAAAAGAGCGTTATCTTCTGAACCTAATGAAAATTCGACTGGACGAAAAAATATTACAGGGTTTAAGTATTCAAAACTAAACATATTTGTTTTAGCACTAATAACTGCTTCAAATAAACCTAAATTCACATAGTCTCCGATTTTCCAATCTAAATAATGAAATACATTATATTTATTTGAAGTTTTAAGAATTTCTGTTATCGGTTCAATTTCTCCTAAATCTTGATGGATTGCCCAAATGCAAGAATATTTTAATGATAAAAATGAAGTCTCTAATTTTAAATATGGATAATTATGTGCAAAATCAGATAAAAGCAAAGACCTGTAGCCGTCTCCATAAAAGTTTTTTGCATTTCCTGCTTCTAATTGTAAAAACTCAAAAGGGCTATATGCTATTCTTAATTCGTTTTCAATAAAGATATTTCTATCAGAAATAAAACTTTTCCCTAAGCCGTAATACAAAGTCTGTTTGCCAATATCTTTTTGTAAAAAATTTGGTAGATTTGACAAATACCATCCGTTTATTTGATATGAAACAGCAAATTTATTTCCAAGTGAATATTCAAACAAAGCAGCTAAACTTAAATTTAATCCATAAAACTTGTCTTCCTTAAATTTAAAAAGATTAAAAAGTTCAAACTGCGGAATTGCATAAAAAATAGATTCTTTTTTTCCTGGTTTATTTAAAATTTTATAGGATAAAAATGCTCTGTCGTTTTGAGCTATATATGTTGAAGAGTCGTTGAGATTTGTGTAATGATATGGTCTGAAAGAAGAGTGAAAATTTGATTTTTTTGACAAGCTAATTTTTTCAAAATTTCTAATTAAAATTGGATCTCGAACTGGTATTATTTGAGAAAAGCTTGTCATGTAAAAGCTAAAAGCAAAAATTAATAATAGATTTTTTTTCATTTTAAAAGTCGTTATAATTTGCTCTAATTGCCGTTCTAATGCCAAATTGTAAAAAATTCTTATTTTCTTTATTTTCAATATTAAAGCGATTTGTTATTCCTGTAAAAATTTGTAATCTATATGAATTATTTAGGTTGTAAATAAGTTGAAAATCATTTATTAAATATGGTGATTTCAAAAAACTATTAGGCTCTGTTTGGTAAAGCAGAGAATAATTAAAAATATTTTGCTGATTATATTTTGAATTAATGCTTGCATATTTAATAAAAATAGATTTTGCTAAAAACTCTATACCTTTAATTTTATAGTCTAATATTATTAAAATTTCATTAAATCCGGCACCTGCGGGGTGAGCGAGGACTTGATTATAATGCCCGTAATGCAATTCATTATTCGGATGAAAATACATTTCTCTAGGAACTCTATTGTACTCGACTTGAAGATATAAATTTTGAATTTTAAAAAAATCGAAAGATTTATATCCAACTTGAACTGAGGCAACTATATTATTTAGTTTTGAAATTTTATCTATAAATAATTGTGAATAAAAAATACCGATATTTTTGTTATACCACTTAATATCGAGTCCGACAAAATTATTAGTGAGTTGTTTTTTATGATTTATGTAAATATTTCTTAGATAGGGCACAAGAATAAAAGCAGGGTAATGCCAGATTTCAATATCTTTAGATATAACTAAAGCTTCGATTAGTGAAAGTTCAAGACTATTTACAGGTTTGTAGGTAAGTGTATTATAAGAAATATATTTTGAAGGGTACCTGCTATTAGCACTGATGGGATTATCAAGGTTTAGGACATTATTAAAATTTGGATTAATCGCTTTAGTGAAAATTCTATTATATTGTATTTTTTTAAAAGTATAAGTTGTTTTAAGATAAGCCATGGGTGCCGAAAAGTCAGATAATATAAGCGAGCGATAGCCATTGCCGATAAAAAGCTTCTCGTATCCAAAACTTATATTTAAAATCTTTGAAGCTTTTAAAGAAATATTGCCATAGGCAGCACCAAAATCAAATTCACCTAAAGAGGGCAACTTTTTTATCCTGCCATATCCGGGAATTACGTCAAATTCATCATAATAATTTTGGATGTTCTCTGGAAATACAGCTTGAGATTCGGTAAAACTTGTATTAAAGTAAATTTTCGAAGCGAGTTTGCCATAAATAAATATTCCTCGTGTGTTATGGTAAGCCTTGGTATTATTTTGTCGGTTAATTCTAAAATCTATTATGGGGTTTAAAATCAAAACATATTCACTATCACTTTTATAAAATAGATTTTCTTCTAAAATTTTTCGTAGAAACCAATTTTTATATTTGTTATCATTTTTTGTAAAAATAATACTATCAACACTAGAATTTTCAATCCCTGTATACGGTTTTTGTAAAGTGAAACTATTACTTAAATATATAGTTCTTTCATTTATATTTTGCTGATGCCCTGTTAATGGGTAATCTTGTGCCAAAGATTCAAAAACGCAAAAAACAAGAAATATAGTGATTATTTTGTTCATTTAAAATACACAAAATTTATTAGGTACTATTAAGTTTATCGTTAATGGATTTCTCCTTTGCTATTATTCTTCCCATTGGTTTACTTGTTTGTATATCAAAATTTGCCGAACAATAAACCCGATTTGAATAAGGTTTTAAAATTATGTATGATTTGTTTAGAATTTCTAAAGCTTGTTCAAAATTTTCGGTTTCAAAAATAGTGCCCATAGCTGTAAGCTTATACTCAAAACCAGATTTAGAAATCATTTCTACAACTTTTGACACATACTCGCTTACGCTCTCACCCTTATCGGTTGGAAAAATTGCAAAGTTCGTTAATACAGACATAATTTATTGATTTACAGCACTAATTACTTCGCGAGAAATTACTCTTTCAATAGACTTAGAAACCTCTGTATAAGCTTTGCTGTCGGCAGCATTATGGTCTGCGGCAGAATATTCTCCAGATGTCGATTTTCGATAAATAATATTACCTTTATTATCACTTAAATCTATTGTGTAGTTGATATTTACTTGCGCTTCGCCGTAGTTAAAGCCATTTTTATCGGTGTTACTACCAATTTTCATTGTAAAATCACTAGTTAAATTAGGATTAATATTAAATTCGCTACTAAGCAAGCCTTCAAAAGTTGTTTTTAATTTGCTTTCTTTCCTTATTACTCCGAACGACATTTCTTCCGACTCAATTTTTAGAATCGGCTTTTCTACATTAACTCTAAGTTTTGTGTCGGTAGACGGAATGTTTTTAATTATGCTTTTAATAACAGGATCTTTGGCAACTCTTGATAGATTAGTCATATCTACATTTACTGATAAACTTTCTATCTTTGGGCTTGATTTAATTTTAGTTATGGCTATGTAAATTTTCCCGTCATTGCTAGACACTTCGGTGTTTCTAAGTAAACCAGAGCCTGTAAAACTAATTTTAACAGGAATGCCTGAAATAGGATTATTATTTTTGTCAGTAATAACAAAGCTAAATTGTTCGGGATCAATTTCTAAACCTTTTTTCACTGAGATATTTTCGTTATTGAACTTAATTTTTATGTCATTCACAAAATCGGCTATTGCAGCAAAAATTGTATTACCAAGGTCTTTATCTTCTCCGTCGAGGTCTGTTACAGTACTTTCACCGAGATAAGATTTTAAGCTTCCAAGTGCTTCGACATAAAATTGAAAAGCATTGTATTGAAGTTGCTTGCCCATTAATTCTTTTGCTTGATAGTATTTGTTTTTTGCCTCCGAAATAGCTTGTTGCTTTTTATCTTCTTTTTGCTGATAGTATTTAGATTTCGATAATTGATAATATACCCAATAATAATTTTCGTCTTCCCAAGTTTCTACTAATTCATATCCCTCTAATTGCTGACTTGTTGAGGCTGTAATTTCGTTTGAAAAATTTTCGCTTAAATGAAAATTAGTTTCAATAATGGATAATACTGAAGAACTTTCAATATTCACAGAAATGCTTGAAGACAAGTCTCCTAAAGCCTTTTGCTGGGCATTAGCCATATAATCGGCTGGCATGAAACCTTTTTTAGGTGAAGAACTCACCCCAATGTAATACATGCTGTTTTGTGGTTTTGTTTTCACCCATTCGGGCATAGGTTTTTTTTCAAAACTTTGTTTCTTTAAAAGCTGGCAAGAAGCAAGAAGTGTAATTAGTTGGAAAATGATAACAATATTTAAAGCTTTCATTTTTATATAATTTACAAATTTTTGTGAAGAACTACTCATTTTATTGCTGATTAACAAAGTTTATAACAGCTTTTGTAACTGAATTTGAACAGTTGGTTATAGCCTCATTAGAAAGCGTGTTATAGTCTTTAATTTGAGAACGTGCATTTAAAAGGCTTTTTAAATTGTTTATATCTCTATTGTTATCTTTAATAATATCTTCGGAACTAGAAGAGAGTTTACTTTTCCAGTAACCAGGCACAAGGTTACTTACATCTCCTTCGTATTTAGCATAATGAATATTGTCCGAAGCAAGGCTACTTTTGGTCGAACTAGTATATATTTCGCTTGACTTTCCATTTACTAATTTGTATGTAATATTCATATCAACCGACCTGTCCATATAATATTCTTTATACACAACTTTTGAATATTCAGTTTTCGTTTCGTATTGATCAGTTTCTCGATTTTTAACTTTTGTAATTTTTTTGAGATAAGCAGGCTTTTCTTCTTCTTTGTTAGTGCCTTTATTATAAATATATTTTGAAATTTCTATATAAAGTCGGGCATCTGGATATTTTGCAGAATTTACACCTTTAGTATCAACAATTTTAATAAATGGGTTTTGTTCAGCTTGAATATCATTAATAATTTTACTTTCTAATTGCGATTCAATTCCAGAAGTGCTAGATAAGTTCTTAATTTTTTCGATACTGATAGTTATTGTACCTTTATTTAAGCACTCGGCTTTTAGGTCGTAGGAGCTTTTATAAGCTCCTGCATTATTTATTATAGATTCAAAAATATAATAAGCATTCCTATATTTTTCTACTTCCATTAATCTTAATCCTTCGCGATATTTAGGCTCGTTAATTGCTATTATTAATTTATCTTTAGAATCTTTATAATTCGCTTGAAGTTTTAAAATTTCTGCAAAGATAGCTTCGGCGTCAGAAAAACGTTCTGCATCTAACATTTTCATACCTTCATAATATTTATCTTCTAGATAGGTGTCCTTCACTTCGTTGTAATATTCTTCATAAAAAGAAGGAAAGTTTAAAGCAACGCCAACAGCATTTATTTTATCATAATATGCTTTTGCATCTTGATAAAAATATACAGCCTCTTTATTTTTTTGATTGTTATATGCCTGATTAAATTCAGAAAGTTTTTTACTTAATGTCATTTGTCCACATCTTTTTAATCCTGCTAAAGCTTCGACATTTGTTTTACTAGCTTGTACGGCATAATAAAACATGTCGGCTGCTTCGGCGTATTGACCTAAAGCTTCAAATTTTATTCCTTTTTTTGAAAACCTTTGAGTTGCACAACTAGAGAATACTATGCTAAGGCTTAACACTAATAAAAAACCGGTAAAAATCTTTTTCATATAAACGTAGTAATTAAAATGTTCAAATATATATATTATCTTACTAATACTTTAGCAATATTAATGATTTTTTGATCATTGTCGCTATCATAATCAATACAAATATCTCCTGTTGATTTGAATATCTTGAAATAATTTACAGGATATTTCTGAAAATAAGGTTTATAGCTTATTCCTGAGCCAATAATTAATTCAATATTTCCACTTTTATATGTTACTATCCTAAACTGAGAAGTTTTGTTGAAATATAAATTAGCTAAGTTAAAGTTGTCGGGGTTATTGAGAGTTAAGCTTATTACTCCATTGCTACTAGAAATTTGCTTAATTTCTTTTAAATAATTAAAAAGTTTAGGCGAAGTATTTTTGAATTCAGCATTCATAGTTAAAGCTGCTGCAATAATTTCAATTCCAGTAACAGAAATGTTTCCATTTTGTAAAATTTTTAAAAGTGCAATTATAGGCGCTGAGTTTTTGTCATAATTTTTAGAAATCAAATCGTTTGTTAGTTCTCTAAAACTTTTTGCAAATTCGTATGAGCTAGGATTTTTATATAATTCTGCATCGTTAAGAAGAGGGTTAGCAGCTTCAAATTTAACATAAATAGTAATTTTATCTGAGTTGCTTATATCAATAGCTCGTTTATTTTCAAAACTTTCTTCACTAATATTATCTTTACTAATAAAATTTCCCTTTTTATCCATGTTAACAGCAAAAAACATGTTTGAAGTCTCTAAGTCGTTAACAATTCCGCTAGCTCTTATCCATTCTATTTGAAAATTTTCATTATAGCAAGCAATAAAAAGCTCTCTGTTATATTCGGCTTTAATTTCGTTATTACCTGCTCTTATATTATTGCTATAATAACCCGAAACATATATTCCATATTTTGAATATGCGACACCGATAGGCATTAATAACCCATCTCCATAAATTATTTCGATGTTTTTAATATCTCCTTTTTCATTTACTTTTGCTAAAAATAAAGCCTCGTCATCGTTTTTTATTTTTTGAAATTTAGATTCTAAGTTTGTTGACGAATCAATTAATCCAACGACATACCAATTGTTATCGTCAATTTTAATTATATCATTTTCGTAGTTGGTGCGAATATATCCTTTATTTGTAAGATTTGTCCAAATAATATTATTTTGCGAATTGGCAATTTGTGTGTTTTTAAGTCTTACTATTGTAACTTCGGATTTTTGATATTCAGGCATACACACCCCAATTGGTGCATTAATATAGGTAGGGTCGCAAACCACAAATCTTTCGTTATCAATTAAATAATACGAACCTGGAATATTTTCGCTAAACCTAACTGCCGTTGTCATGTGTCCAGGGTAATTCAAGCCTGCAACGGGTAGTCTTAAATATTCGTTCACTAAATAAGAATAAAAAACAGCCCTGTCTTCGCAATCGCAATATGCGTAATGAAAAATTTCTTCGGGAAAGAAAAACCTTTCGTAACCAAATTGCTCATTGTCGGTTTGATAATCAAAAGCAGTTTGCACAAAATGTAATAAAAAATTGGCTGCCTCTGTCTCGCTCATATTGGATACTATTGGCTCAATGTTTTTATCTAATGATTCTTTTACAAAATTTGAAACGCCTGCATTAAAAAATATTTGTATCTCGCCTTGCGGGTAATCATTATAAAAATCCATTAAATTCTTATTGTAATTAATAGCAAACTTGTAATCTTTGTCTTTATATGTGAATTGTAAATCTCTACTTAACATTTCCTGACCCAAAATTGGAGTTCTGAAAATATTAAAATTCATAATCTTGTTTGCCTCTGGATAGTCTTGGCGGTAAGTATAAATCGATTTTACTTGAGTTTCATCTTCAAAAATATAATATTTTAAATTTTCAAAAACAAAGTACGAATATGAATAAATAACATTAACACAAGGAACCAAAATATAAACTGCATTACCACTATACCCAACTTTTAATTTGTAGCCCGATTTTGCTAACAAAAACCAAGTTAAAAGCTTTGCATTATTAGGTGCTTGCAAGTGAATTTGCGACGAAACTTTTTCAGCTAATTTCATATAAGCAAAGTCGTTGAGATTTTTGGAGTTTTTGTATTCTAACATTTGTTCGATAAGCCTATAATAGTCAGAGTTTGAAACATCTGCCCAAAAGTTTGCGATTTGAGCTTCAGAAATAGTATTTATTCCTGCATTTTTCATTTTTTTATGATATATAAAATGAAGTTCTTCGCCGTAATAGTTTAAACTTATCAAGTCGTAATCTTTTTTTGATTCTGGAGACACTGCTGCTGGAATAGGCTTGAGTTGAAAAGAACTCTCATCAACAATAGGTTTGGGGGTTTCGCTTATTGTTTTTGGCGAAAGTTTTTTTGAACTCCCTAAAGTCAATTTTGAGTTATAACTAGGAATTTTATCAGGACCTGGTAACGAAATTGGCTTGTTCTCAATAAATAATTGAAAATTTTCCCAGTCTTTCTTTAAAAAATCTGAAAATTCTTTGTCGCGTGCTTCTTTATATTTTGTAAATGCTTCATTTTCTTGTTTAATAAATTCATCGTATTCTCTTTTAAACTTATTAAACTCGGAGGTATCAATTTGTGAAACAGCTTGAATAACCACAAAAATACAAATTATAGGTAAGAATATTTTTTTCATAAATTAAGGTTTTTTGTAAAAAAAACAATTTTTGTGCCATCTGTGTAAAATTATAAAAATTATTTTATTTTAATTACTTTTTGCAAACTTTTTATTATTATTTATAAAATTGTATTTCCATAACTATTAATTTTAGTCATAAAAATTGCCTAGATACTTAAGGTTTTTTAACGGTTTTTAGTGATTAGTAATTCATTTTAGGTTAAAATTTTTAAAGATTTGCGGACAAACCTTTCCCTTATTTAAACCATATTGTTTTAAGCTACTGAAAATCAATAAGTTTGGCTTGTGAATAAAAAATATTAAAAATTTAAAAATTATTTTTTTTGAATTAAAAAAATTATCACTTTTACAGCTGAAATTTTAGTGAATTGTTTTTTTAAAAATCTATTGATATGAGTACTAATAAACCTAAAGTAATACAAGATTTTGAAAAATTAAGTAGAGAGATTCAAGAACAAATTAAACTTACCTATCCAAATGGGTTTAGTCAGCATCTTATTCAATTTACAAACAAAGATGGAAAGTTTATAAGTGCATTGCCTTTTGAAACTGATGAAAAATATTATTTGGTCAGAATGACAACTGAAGAAGCGAAAGAAATTATTTATTCTGATGAAGATTATGATGACGATGGTATTTTGAAGGATGATATTAAAGAGGAATTTGCTGACAAGTATGCCGAATTAGACTATATGAGTGATGCAATTGATAATAATGAAGAAGAAGAAGAAAAATATGATGAACCCTACGATGATGATGATGACGATGACGATGATGACTCGGTTGAAGAAGAAATTAGTGATGATGATAACTAATTTTTATTTTTATTAAAAATGTAAGCTATTTTGCTTTTAAAAACGCCTTCTTATTTGTAATAATCTTATGTTTATGTTGCTTAAGCAATTATTTTAATGCTTATGATTTATTCTTAAAATAATTGTTATTTTTACTCAATTTTAAAGTGCTCAATTATGAAGTATAATCTACTCCTTTTGGGAATTATTTTTTCATTTATTCTGTCAGCAAAAGAATATAATAATTATTTAATCCCATATCCAAAAGAAATTTTAAAAAACACCCAAAATTCTGACTATTGCAAAGCAGATATTTCAAGAGTCTATAAGGTTTTCGAAATGTGCGAAAGACATAATTTTGTTGGAAAACTTCCACTTAATCCATTTTATCATGGAATTTCAGAAATTAAATTTTCTATAAATGAAAAAATGGATAATGAGCAGGAATATAATATTGAAATTGGTGAAAATTTAATTAATATAGTAGGCAAAGACTTGGTTGCCTTGTTTTATGCAAAACAAACAATGAAGCAATTATTTGAGTACAGTAAAAACGAAACAAAGCCACTTCCTTGTTTAATTATAAAAGATTATCCTGATTTTTCTCGACGAGGTTTTATGCTTGATGTAAGTCGGAATAAAGTTCCAAAAATGGAAACTTTGTATTATTTAATTGATTTGTTGGCTTCGTGGAAAATAAATGAGTTTCAACTTTATACCGAGCATACTTTTGCGTATAAAAATCATAAAAAAGTTTGGGAAAATTACAGTCCTTTAAGTCCAGAAGAAATTCAAGAACTTGATAAATATTGCCAAGAGCGTTTTATAGACTTAGTGCCTAATCAAAATTCTTTTGGTCATTTAGAACATTGGCTTAAACATGATGAATACCTCCATTTAGCAGATTGTCCCGAACCTTGCCAAACAATTTGGGGACCAAGTAAAAGGTCTAGTTTAGACCCTAGTAATCCAGATTCATTTAAATTTATGCAAGAGCTTTATCATGAATTATTGCCGAACTTTTCAAGTAAATATTTTAATATTGGTTGCGACGAAACTATGGAGCTAGGCTTGGGAAAATCAAAATCAGCTTGTCAGAAAGAAGGAAAAGGAAAGGTTTATTTAGAATATTTAAAAAAGCTTAATTCTGAAGTTAATGACTTAGGTAAATTTACTCAGTTCTGGGGAGACATTATTATCAATCATAGCGAATTAATTCCCGAACTTCCTAAAAATATGATTGCCTTAGTTTGGGGATACGATGATATTTTTTCGTCTGGAAATCATCTGCAAAAATTTGTGGATGCTGGATTAGAATTTTATGTTTGTCCGGGCACCTCTTCATGGAACTCTTTGATAGGACGAAATACTAATGGCTTCGAAAACTTAAAAAATGCTGCTTTAAAAGGAAAAGAATATCATGCAAAAGGCTATTTAATAACAAATTGGGGCGATTATGGACACTGGCAATCATTTTCTGTTTCTGTACCAGCAATTATGCTGGGTTCAGGCTTTGCTTGGAATTATTCCGAAAAAACTTTGGATAATTTAGAATTTCTTTTAAATCAATATGTTTTTTACGATTCAACACAAAATACTGCAAAAGCAATTTTAAAACTCGGTTACGTTGACCAAAAAACAAAGTCAATTCCTAATGGAAATGGGAATATTTTTCATTTAATGTTTAGCCGGTATAAATATACTATTGATGGGTATTATCAAACAAAAACCATGCAAAAATCAGAACTTCTAAGCGCTGAAAAAGAAATTTTTGATGCTTTGGAAATTTTAAAATTAGCTAAACCAAATACTAAAGATTCTATTATTATTATTCAAGAAATTGAATTAGGGGCAAAACTTGCAATTCATGCTATTCATCTTGGTATAGCAAGGTTAGAAGCACCTGAAAAAGAAATTAAAAATATTCCACCAAAAATTAAGAAAAAACTTTATGATGAATTAAAACCTTTGATTGACACTCATAAAAACTTGTGGACAATTAGAAATCGAGAAGGAGGCTTGCAAGATTCGGCAGAAAAATTAGAAAATGTTTTAAATTCGTATAAATAATTTCTTCTTTTATGCGAAAGTTTATTTTCATAATTGGCTTGCTTGCTTTTTTATTTGCTTTGCAAAAAAGCATTAGTGCACAAAATTTGAAAATTACTGTTAAAGATTCTCAAAATCAGCCATTAGTTGGAGCTACAGTAAAACTTACAAAAATCAAAGATAATACTGTAGTTTATGTGAGTAGTAATTTAAGCGGACTTGCTTTTTTTCAAAAACTTGAAAATACCTTATATCATTTAGAAATTAGTTTTATAGGATATCAAACTTTGACAAAAACAATTAATCTTTCACAAAATAATTTAAGTTTTGAATATAAATTAAAAGACGATGCCCTACAATTAGATGAGGTTACAGTTTCGGCAAAATCTTCATTAATTCGTGTCGAAGATGATAAATTAATCGTTGACCCAGAAAATTTAGCCGCTATTTCTAATAACGTTTACGAAGTTTTGGAAAATACGCCTGGTTTATATGTCGATCAAGATGGCGGTGTGTTTTTGAACTCAGTTACGCCTGCCAAAGTTTATATTAACGGTCGAGAACAAAAAATGACAAATCAAGATATTTCAACAATTTTACAAAATCTTCCTCCTAACTCTGTACAAAAAATTGAAATATTACGCACTCCATCTACAAAATATGATGCTGCAAGCTCAGGCGGTATTATTAATATTGTCCTAAAAAAAGGTTTTAAAATTGGCAAGTTCGGTTCTGTAAATACTGGTTTTTTTCAGAATAAATTTTCTAATAGTGAATTAGGTTTTAGTTTTAATGACAGTGGTGAAAAAATTTCCTTTTATTTGAATGCTAATTATAATTATAGACATAGTTTTGATTCGACAGAAATATTAAGGATTCTTCAATCCAATATGACCTTGTCGCAAAGTGCCGAAACAGAAAGATTAAGTCATCAATTTTCGACTTCTTACGGAATAAATTATGATATTTCAGAGTTTCATAAATTTTCATACGATGGAAGAATTAATTATGGTTTGCAAAACTCTGAATCAAATAACTTAAGTGCTTATAAAAATGTTTTGATTGATAATATTGTTGAAAATCAAAATATTACGAATATAAGTTCAAATTTTTTAAATTTGCAGCAGGATTTAAATTATACTTTTAAATTCGACACTTTAGGTTCGGAATGGGATAGCAAATTTGGATATAATTATAGTCGTAGGAATTCTGATCAACAAGATTATTATTACTTACTTAATCCGAGGCTTAACATTTTTGACGGTTTAGGGAACTCTATCCAAGAAAGGAGTTTTCTCACTTTTCAAAGTGATTTTACCTTTTTTTTTAAACATAAATTTAAACTCGAAACTGGAGCAAAATCTTCTTTACAATATTTTAATAATCAAGCTAATTTTACTGCAATTACCTTAGGACATGAAATTAAAGATGAGCTTAGAACAAATTTCTATAATTATTTTGAAAGCATAAATGCTGTTTATTTGCAAGCTTCAAAAACACTGCCAGGCAATTTTGTAATTAAAGGAGGTTCTCGTTTAGAGCATACTTATATGCTTGGCGAACAAACAATTCCGTCAAAATCTCGTTTTTTAGTGAACAGAGTAGATTTTTTCCCTTATGTATATCTAAGCAGAAGAGTATTTAAAATGAAAGACTTTGAGTTGCAAGCCTTTGCTATTTATAGAAGAAGTATTAATCGTCCAGGCTACCAAATGTTAAATCCTAGTATAAACTTAAGCGACCAATACTCTTACGAAACAGGAAATCCAAATTTAAAACCACAATTTACTGACAATATTGAGCTGAATGTAAGTTTTCAAGATTTTCCTGTCTTTGCTGTAGGAAGGAATTATACTAAAGATATTTTTTCTGGCGTCATCTATTCAGACGAAAATAATACAGACATAAGTGTAAAAACTTATGATAATCTTGGCAAAAATACTGAGACTTATTTTCGGGGAATGATAGGTATTCCGCCAGGAAAGCGATACTTTTTTGGGGCTGGAGGGCAATATAATTTAAATGAATATGATGGATTTTATCAAAATCAGGTTCTGAATTACACTCGTGGCTCTTGGAGATTTTTTACTTTTCATCAATTAAAAATTACTTCTACAACAAGATTAGTTATAAGTGGTTTTTTGATGTTAAAAGGAAATATGGATTTTTACGAACTTAAAAACTTTGGTTCTTTAAATATCGGATTAAGACAAAATTTCTTTAACAACCGCTTAAATATCAGTATTAATGCACGGGATATTTTGAAAACAATGGTAGTAAAATTTGATATAAATCAAAATAATATTATCTCATCAGGTTCTAGATATGCCAATAATAGACAGTTTGGTTTCACTCTTAAATATTCATTTGGAATTGAAAAACGAGAAAAAAGAAATTTTTTTAAAAATGGAATGGATGAAGAATTTTAAATTATAGTTTAGTCAATTGTCTTCTTTTAAGTTTATAAACTATTTTTTCATTACAAAAAATGATACTAATGGAGGAAGTTTAGGCTAAGAATTTAATTTTTTTTTATTTTCTCTGGATAAAAAAAAAGAGGATAGTTCTAAAAAAGAACTATCCTCAAAAAAGATTGGCGGCGACCTACTCTCCCACAAGTGCAGTACCATCGGCGCTGATGAGCTTAACTTCCGA
>CAYRQZ010000049.1:0-2082 GCA_964426585.1 uncultured Bacteroidales bacterium
TAATTTTTTAAAGAAAAAAGCTATCGCTTGGTTATAATGCGAGAAAAGGGGGCTTCTGCACAGATTGATTTATTTACTGGAGACACTTTTAAGTATCGTACCATTTTAACTAACGATAGGCAAAGTGCTGAAATAGAGGTTGTTGAATATTACAATCGGCGAGGAGCAAGCGAAAAAATTTTTGATATAATGAATAATGATTTTGGCTGGAATCATCTTCCATGCTCATTTATGAGCGAAAATACATCTTACATGATTATTATGGCAATGGCGAAAAACTTTTACCAATATTTTATCGAAAAAGTTGCTGTAGTCTTTGAGAGCATTGAACCGACATCAAGACTTAAGCGACTAATATTCAGATTTATAAATGTATCGGGGAAATGGATTTATACTGGGAGACAATGGGTGCTAAAATTATTCACCGACCATCCGTATGAGTTGCTAAACTGAAAAAACAGAGAAAAATCAAGTCAAAACCACTGACTATGGGCTAATTTTGCACCAATCGGTCTTAATTATATTTATAACTATCTGTCTATCTGTGTTTTGATAAATTACAAATTTTTACTCATAGAAAAAGACAAAGACGAGATAAAATTGGTGTAAAATAATTCTTTATCATAAAAAACCAAAAGTAAATAACCTTAAATTAAGTTAGAATAATTGATTTTTTTTTCAAAAAATGTTCAATTAAATTACCAATAACACAATTTTCAAGCAAGAAAATCAATGAGAAAAAATCTTTGCGGATTAAAGGAAAAACATAAAATAAATGTTTTTCACAATATTCATTATGTTTTGTAGTTTTTATATTTTAAGTTTTTATAGTTTTGCAAAATGAAAACAAAGATTTGTTTAGTTTTTATCACAGTTTTTTTTGTTTTTACTTTAAACGCTCAAATAAGCGATTCTAGTATAAACATGTTAAAATTTTCCATTAATTATTCTGCTCATCTTCCGGGTGGCGATATGTCAAAGCGTTTTGGAATGTCTTCGATGATTGGAGGAAGTTTAGACTATAAATTTAGTTCAAATTGGAGTTTAGGCTTGGAATTGAGTTATATTTTTGGTGGTAATATTAAAGATTCTAGCTCAATGTTTTCGGGAATAATGACTCCATCAGGGTATATTATCAATCAATATGGCGAATATGGAACTTTTTCATTAACCGAAAGGGGATTTTATGCCGGTGCAAGCATTGGAAAATTAATTCCTATTTTGGGTCCTAATAAAAACTCCGGAATACTAATTAATATAGGTAGCGGACTTTTACAACATCATATTCATATCGAAAATAAAAATAATAACACACCTCCAATTTTAGGTGATTATAAAAAAGGTTATGATAAACTTTGCAATGGTTTAACGACAAAAGAGTTTATAGGTTATCAATATTTAGACAATAAAGGTTTAATAAATTTTTATTTTGGTTTTGAGTTTTATCAAGCATTTACTATGAGCCGTAGAGATTATGATTTTGACATTATGGCTTATAACGATAAAAAACGCAAAGACTTTTTAAGTGGAGTCAGACTTGGCTGGATAATCCCTATTTATTCTAAAGCTCCTCAAAAATATTATTTTAATTAAATATGCCTTTTTCTTACCGAATTGTTACTAAAACTTATTTTACAGCTATAAGGCTAGCTTCGATTTTTAATCCTAAAGCAAAACTTATGCTTGCAGGCAGGAAAAATTGGAAAAATGAGCTGATTACTAAAATTGATACAAACTCAAAGTATATTTGGTTTCATTCTGCTTCCTTAGGAGAGTTTGAACAAGGACGACCTTTGATAGAAAAAATTAAAAGCGAAAAACCTGAGTATAAAATAATTTTAACGTTTTTTAGTCCTAGTGGTTACGAACCTAGGAAAAATTATAAATTTGCTGATATTGTTTCATATTTACCTTTCGATTCTCCTAAAAATGCTCTTGATTTTGTGAAAATTGTTAATCCTAAACTAGCAATATTTATTAAATACGATATTTGGTATTATTTTTTAAAAAACCTTAAAGAATATAATGTTCCAACATATTTGATTTCGGCTATTTTTCGAGAAAATCAAATTTTCTTTAAAT
>CAYRQZ010000049.1:2182-17762 GCA_964426585.1 uncultured Bacteroidales bacterium
GAAGATTTTGTTTTTATTATTGCACCTCACGAAGTTAATGAAAAAAATATTGAAAATATCGAAAATACTTTTAAGGTAAATAGTCAAAGGTTTTCCGAAATAATTGAGCTAAAATCCGATACACGACTAATTATAATTGACACAATTGGTATTTTATCAAAAACATATCGCTTTGCCGAAATAGCTTATGTCGGGGGAGGATTTGGAAAGGGAATTCACAATATTTTGGAAGCTGTTGTTTATAATATTCCTGTTGTTATCGGACCAAATTATAAAAAGTTTAATGAAGCTGTGCAATTAGTTAAAAATCAGGTAGTTTTTAGTGTAAATAGCTCTAATGATTATGTCAATATAATGAAATTGCTTGTTGGTGATGGAAATATTGTTATGATTAGTGGAAATAATGCAAAAGCATATATAAATGCATCTATGGGTACTACGCAGATAATATTTGATAATTTACAATTAATCTGATATTTTTCGCAAATTTTCTGCTTATAATGAAAATATTAATAGTGAATATCTTTTTTTTTCTTTCTTCAATTTGACTATATTATCTTCTTGATTTTCAACAGAATGCCTTTAGAGTTCAATTTAATTATTGATATTGAACATAAGATTGTTAAAAACTAAATAAAAAATTGTTGTATCATTTAATAATTAAGGATTAGAGCGGTTAATTATTTTTTTTTCACATTTTCTTGCATAATAATAACTTATTGATTTTTTGATAATTATAAGTGTAA
Organism: uncultured Bacteroidales bacterium; assembly: GCA_964426585.1. Lineage (GTDB taxonomy): Bacteria > Bacteroidota > Bacteroidia > Bacteroidales > ML635J-15 > Bact-19. Next base: position 2,929 of record CAYRQZ010000049.1, read on the forward strand.
TTGTTTTATTATAAAATAATTGTTAATAACCATATTTTTTTTTATTTTATAATTATAATATTTTAGTCTTTGGAAAATTTGGATAAAATTTTTCATTTTTACTTGAAAAAGAGAATTTTAAAAAAGTTTAAATTATGAATTCAGACAAAATAGTAATGGAAAATGATTTTAAAGCTGAGGTAAAGCGAAAAGTTTTTAGTGACTCAGAAGCACTACTTGCCAGTCAAGAATATTTTAAAGGAGATGAATTAGCAGCTCGTGTATGGATAAATAAATATGCTTTAAAAGATTCTGATGGTAATTTATACGAATTAACGCCTGATGATATGCATAGGCGTTTGGTGCGTGAAATTTATAGGATTGAGAATAAATATGAAAATCCTCTTTCAGAAGAAATTTTGTATGAATTATTTAAAGACTTTAAATATATTGTCCCTCAAGGCGGTCCTATGTCGGGTATAGGTAATAATATGCAAATTGTTTCTTTATCCAATTGTTTTGTAATAGGTCATGATAAGCCAACTGATTCTTATGGAGGTATTTTGAAAACTGACCAAGAGCAGGTTCAATTAATGAAAAGGCGAGGAGGCGTAGGACATGATCTTTCTCATTTACGTCCAAAAGGCTCGCCTGTAAAAAACTCTGCATTAACTTCTACGGGAATAGTTCCATTTATGGAAAGATACTCAAACACTACCCGCGAAGTTGCTCAAGATGGCAGACGCGGAGCTTTAATGCTTTCGGTTTCTGTTAAACATCCCGATAGCGAAGATTTTATAGACGCTAAATTAACTCAAGGAAAAGTTACCGGAGCAAATGTCTCGGTTAAAATTACTGATGAGTTTATGAATGCATTATTAAATAAAGAGAAATTCATTCAACAATATCCAATAGACGACAGGGCTCCAAAATACATTAAAGAAATAGAGCCGCAAAAAATTTGGAAAAAAATTATTCATAACGCCTGGAAGTCTGCTGAACCAGGAATATTATTTTGGGATACTATTATTCGGGAGTCAGTTGCAGATTGCTATGCAGATTTAGGTTATAAAACCGTTTCTACAAATCCTTGTGGCGAAATTCCGCTTTGCCCTTATGATTCTTGTCGCTTGTTAGCAATTAACTTATATTCTTATGTTGATAATCCATTTACTGTTGAGGCTAAATTTAATTTTGATAAATTTAAGCTACATGTCGGATATGCACAAAAAATTATGGACGACATTATCGATTTAGAATTAGAAAAAATTGACCAGATTCTTGCAAAAATTACTACCGACCCCGAAGATATCGAGATTAAAAGAGTTGAAAGAAAACTTTGGGAAAATATTAGAAGAAAAGCCGAAGAAGGGCGTAGAACTGGGGTTGGAATTACTGCCGAAGGCGATATGCTCGCAGCACTAGGTTTAACTTATGGTAGCGACAATGCCAATGATTTTGCAACCCAAGTCCATAAAACTCTTGCTATAGAGGCTTATCGTTCTTCTGTTAATATGGCCAAAGAACGCTCAGCTTTTTTTATTTATGATGCACAACGCGAAAAAAATAATCCTTTTATCGAAAGATTAAAAGAAGCAGATCCAGAAATGGTAAAAGAAATGGAAAATTACGGAAGAAGAAATATTTCATTACTTACTATTGCACCAACCGGCACTACTAGCCTAATGACGCAAACAACTTCTGGAATTGAACCTGTATTTAGACCATTTTATACAAGAAGACGTAAAGTTAATCCAAATGACCCAGAAGTTCGCGTCGATTTTGTTGACGAACAAGGCGATAAGTGGGAAGAATATAAAGTCTTTCATCATAAATTTTTAGTTTGGTTACAAGTTAACAAATATGATGTTAATGCTGTCAAAGAAATGAAATCTGAACAGCTAGATGAACTTGTAAAAAAATCTCCATACTTTAAGGCAACTGCCGCTGATGTTGATTATTTAAATAAAGTTAAAATGCAAGGCTCTATTCAAAAATGGATTGACCATAGCATTAGCGTTACTATTAATATGCCCGAAAATGTTTTGGAAGAAGTTGTAGAAGAATGTTATTTCGAAGCTTGGAAGTCGGGTTGCAAAGGAATTACCGTTTATAGAGAAGGCTCTCGCTCTGGCGTTTTAGTTTCTGAAGATAAAAACGACAAACAAAATAGACAAGTCCTTGAATTAAAACGCCCAAAAGTCCTTGATGCTGACATAGTTAGATTTAGAAATGATGACGAAGAGTGGATAGCATTTGTTGGATTATTGAATGGCATGCCTTACGAAATTTTTACCGGAAGAGTTGAAGAAGACACTCTTAATATTCCAAAAGCTATTGAAAATGGTAGAATTATTAAAGAACGCGAAGCTGACGGAAATAATAGATACGACTTCCAATATACAAATCGTTATGGGTATGCAACTACTTTTCAGGGTTTATCCCATCAATTCGACAAAACATTTTGGAATTATGCTAAATTAATTTCTGGAGTTTTACGACACGGCATGGCAATAGATAAAGCTGTTGAGTTAGTTTCTTCATTAGAGTTCGACAACGACAGTATTAATACCTGGAAACGTGGCGTAGAACGCGCTTTAAGACGATATATCCCTAACGGAACAAAAGCCTCAAAAAAAGGTGATGTTTGCCCAAATTGCCAGCAAGAAGACACACAAGTCTTTCAAGACGGTTGCGTAATTTGTACAGAATGCGGATATTCAAAATGTAGTTAACAAGTTTTTTAAGTAAGCATAAAAAAAGGGGAAATTTTTTAAAATTTTCCCTTTTTTATTAAACTGTCGAATTTGTTCCTGCAACTTCCAAAAACGTATAATTTCCAAATCCTAAGTTTCTATAACCTAAAAATTTAGAGCTTGGGGTTAAATAATCAATTAAAAATTATGAAAAAAGGAACATTGTCTCTTTCTCCATAATTAAAACTATGTTTTATTTTTTAATTAATTTTTCATTGTAAATTTTTTCTTTTGTATGAAGCTGAACTATGTAAATTCCTTTCGGCAAATTACTTACATCTACATAATTATTATAATTTACGATGTCTAAAACTTTTGCTCCCCGAATATCGTAAATTGAAATATTATTTATAATTAAATCAGTTGAAAGAAAAAAGCCTTTTTCTACTGGATTTGGATATATGTTAACTATTTTTTCAATTTTATGGTCAAACAAACCTGTTATCATTCCCTTGAAAGATGGATAGCCATCATTTATCATATTGTTAATTTGCCATATATCCAAAAAATTCCAGCCTGCATTAGTAAATGTAGATTGTGTTTTCATTTCAGATGTAGTTTTTCCAATAGCATTAAAATTTGATTCATTATATCCGCAGCCAGTTGTAAGCCCTGATGTTTGAATATCCCAGAAACAATCTGCAAGTACAGCTGTCATGGAATTCGTTCCTGCAAATCCACCATAAACCCCGCCACTACTGAAGACCGTGCCTGTCGAGTATGAAGTGATTATTTCGGAATCATTATTGCCAATTAAACCTCCAACATTATTTGCTTGCCCGTTAACATTTCCTCTTGCATAGCAATTAGATACTTTACTTGTATTGTTGTTATGCCCAACCAAACCGCCTAAATCTTCTTTTCCGTTAACAGACCCAGTTGCAAAACAAAAATTAATATTGGAATTATCTTCATTTTTTCCTACTAATCCTCCTATATGAGTGCTACTTAAATTGCCCTCAATATTTCCTGTGGCATAACAATGGTTTATATTAGATAATCTGTAGTTGGTTCCAACTAATCCACCAGCACGGGTATATTGGCTGTTACCTATAACTGTAACCCTTCCAGTAGCATAACAACTATCTATTTCTGCACTACTGAAAAGTGAAGCTTCATTAGTATTTTTGCCTACTAAGCCACCGATACAGTTATATCCGCTAACTTTTCCAGAAGCGTAGCACTTTATAATCTCTCCCTGATTAGTTCCAACAAGTCCACCCACACAAGCCTCATTTTGATCCGAGGCATAGGAACTTGTAATATTTCCTGTGGCATAACAATTATAAATTTTCCCTTGGTTATTACCAATAATTCCGCCTACGTATTTGTAATTCGATGATACTGTTGCTGTTGAGTAACAATCTGATATAAATAAGTGAGTATTGTTGAAATAAATGGATTGCCCAATTATGCCACCAACTCCTTTGCCCACATCGCTATCGCTTACTTCAACTCCGGTAATAGTGCCCGAGACCATACAATTTTTAATAATGCAGGCACCTGCCGCCAATCCTGCAATGCCTGCAACAATACCATGCCCGCCAGTAATATTTACATTTGTAACTGACAGATTTTGAATAGAAGAGTTTACAATTACGCCAAACAATCCAACCCCTGTGGAAAGTGTTGGACGGTTGATGGTAAGACCGCTAATACTATGTCCACCGCCATTATAAAATCCCATAAAATAGGGTCCCATTTGGCTTACAAAAGGTGAAATTGGTTCCCAGCCTTCACCGCTATTCCACGAAACAGTAGAGGACGCATCGATATCCTCAGTTTGAACAAAATAACTGCTCCAAGACGATTGATTTTGACCAATCCAGAATAAATTTTCCAACGAAGCAATAAGATACGGATCTTCATCTGTACCACTACCCGAAGGCGTAACAGCTGTTTGTGAATACAACTTGAAGAACCCGAAAAACAAAATCAACAAACCAATAGTGATTTTTTTCATTTCAATTTTGTCAGTGTTTATCGTGCTGACGCCGCACGTTTAAATGTTCAGTTATGTTCCAAAGTTAATTCTTACGAGTGGGATCTATTTAACGAAAATTCGTCTATGGGTCCTCGCTTTTCTTAATTTATTTTTCAAAATTACAAAATTATTTTTATCTAAATTAAAAAACTTAAGTTTTTTTTAATATAAAATAAATAAAATATAAGGCAAAAAATAAAATTTGAGTAACGCTAAATCGTTTTCAGTAGGTTTATAAATAGTTGTTTAAAGTAATGTCCTTTGTTTTTATTACTTTATTTCTTTTATAAAAGTGAACTCAAATTACCTTATCAAAGTAAAATATCCTGATTCTTTATAAATATTTCCGTATAAGTCCTTATAATTAATATACCATGCATATATACCAGGGGGACATTCTTTATCGCCAAATCTACCATCCCAACCTTGTTCATAATTTTCAGTTTGGAAGATTATTTCGCCCCATCTGTCATAAATATTAAAGTACCATTCGTTTGTATCTGCGTTGGTAACGAATACTTGAAAGATATCATTTAAGCCGTCATAGTTTGGAGTAAATGCTGTTGGTGCGTAAATAGTTAATTCATTATCAACTTTAATAATTTTACTTGCAGTGTCTTTACAAGAATATAGAGATTCTGTTTGTAGTACTACCATATATGTACCTGGTGCCGAAAACGCATGTGTTGGGTGTTTGTCTTTACTTTGATTTCCGTCTCCAAAATTCCAAGTGTACCAAAATCCGCCTTCAGAATAATTAGTAAAATTTACTACTGGGAATCCTGTTGTTACTACTTCTCTATCAGCTCTAAAATCGACTTTCGGTCTTGGAAATGCCACTATACCAATTGTTGTATCACGAACACAACCATGCTTTGAAATTACGAGTAAATTTACATTGTAAGTTCTGTCATTATAAAAAATATGGTTTGGATTTTTTGCAAACGAAAGATTTTCAAAATCTCCATCATCAAAATTCCAGATATATCTTTGTCCTAAATCTGGACTTGTTTCAGAGAAGTACACCTCTAAAGGAGCGCAACCATTATATTTGTCGGCGACAGGATTAATAGGAGGTAATGGGAAAGTATAAATTTTTATATCTTTTGTAAGTTCGGCAAAATCGCAAACATCTTTTATCCTAAATCTAAAGATAGTGTCGTTATAAACAGTAAGTTTTATTGGGTTGCTCATTAAGGAGTCGTTTACCCATACAATATTATTGTTTGTTAATCCTCCTCCGCTAACATTAACGATACAAGTAATTTCGGTACCAGGGCAAACGCTATCGTTTGAAACACTGACTTCAAGATTAAGAGGTTCTCTAACATATACGGTTATTTCAAAATCTTGGCTCACGCAAAAGCCTGCATCTGTAACATGAGCAGTATATGTTGTTGTTTCGAGAGGATTAACAAAGGTAGTCATTCCTGATCCATAATTACTCCATGAAACTGTATAAGGTTCTGTTCCACCTTCAATTATTCCAATTCCAATTTCTGTTATCATACCATAACAAATAGTAGGATTATCCATAATTTGCAGATAAAAAGGAGCTGGTTCGGTTATTTCATATTCCATTATATAATGACAACCACTTTGGTCAGAAATTGTAACAGAATAAATGCCAGCACTAACTTCAATAAGGTTTTGCTGCCAGCTACCATTGCTCCATTCAAAATGATAAGGAGGACGTCCTCCAAAAGCACTTATATAAATATTCCCATTACTTCCCCCATTGCAAGTAACATTTGTGCCACTAATTGTTCCTCCAAGAGGAGCTGTTGGTTGTATTATTTGAATGCTATCAACATAAGTGCAATTATGGTCATCAAAAATTGTAACAAAATAATTACCTGGAATTAAATTTTCTAAATCTTGGCTAATTTCGCCAGTACTCCAGATATAATAATACGGTTCTGTACCGCCAACAACATTTAAGTCTGCAATACCATTACCCTCTCCAAAACAACGAACATTAGTACCGGTAATTGTTCCATGAAGTGGTAATTGAGGTTGTTCTAAAATTGCATAAGCAAAAGTTGAACAAGCATGAGAGTCGGATACAGTAACAACATAAGTACCAAAAACTAAATTATTAATGTTTTGACTAGTCTGACCATTACTCCAATTAAAAGAGTAAGGATAAGTTCCGCCAGTAAGGTTTAATAATATTGACCCGTTGTTATCTCCATAGCAAGCTATGTTTGAGGAGTGTACAAGTACTTCTAATTCATCAGGTTGGGTAATATTAAATTCTTGTGAAATTGTACAGTTATTATAGTCGGTAATAGTAATGACGTAGTTACCTGCAAGAATATTTGTCAACGAAGAAACCATTTGTCCATTAGACCAATTATAAAGTAAAGGTGGAGTGCCTCCGTTGGCTTGTAAATTAATCCTACCTGTGTAATTTCCGTAGCAATCTACATCTTGCGTACTTGCGTCAATTGAAAGTGGAGGGGCATCGTTAATTGTGAAATTAGCACTACCCGAACAGCCATTTGCATCGGATACAGTAAGGTTGTAGATTCCTGCACTTAAATTGTTATGAGAGAAACCAGTAAGGTGGTCGGGATCCCAGGTAATAGTGTAAGGCTGTGTTCCGCCGATAACATTTACATCTGCCCTCCCATTATTGTCGCCAAAGCACAAAATGCCTTGAATATTGTTAACGTTTATGTTTAAGTCGGGGGGATTTAAAACAATACCACTAGCAGAACTTGTACAACCAAAGTTTTCGGTAACTGTAACAGAATAATTTCCCGCTAGCAAATCTGTTATTGTTTGAGTTGTTTCAACCGGGTCAGTATCCCAAACATACTGAAAAGGCTGAGCACCACCAATAACGTTAGCAGTCATTTCTCCATCAGTAGTTCCGTTACAGCTTACATTTTGAGACATAACATTTACCGATAAGTTAACAAAATTAATGTTGCACGAAGAACTTGCAGAACAACCTACAGCATCTGTAACGGTAACAGAATATGTGCCAGAATGAGAGAAAGTATATGAATTGCTTGTTGAATTATCATTCCAATGATAAGTAACTCCTGGTACATTTAATGTAATTGTATAAGGATCGCCATTACAAACAATAGAATCGTTTAAATTTGTAATAGGTGGTAAGTTAGAGTTTACGTGCAAAGGCATAGAAATATGTTCTTGTACACAACTTCCTTCTCTCATAAAATACATTGTTACTGTATAATCAGCTGTTACTGAAGGATATTCGTGGTTTGGAGTTGGATTCCCTACAAAAATGGGAGACCCATCACCATAATCCCATTCGATATCACTAATGTTTTCTGTAGTTGAATTAAAATTAACTGTTGTTTGACTACACAAAAGCGTATCTTGAAAAACATCAAAAGCAGTTGGTATACCCTCAAGAATAATGTCGAAACTAACATTAAGCGGAATAATGTTTGCACCTGCCAAATATCCGTAAGATTCTACATCACCAAATCCGTAAACCGAAGCTAAAACTCCATCAGGAGAAGTTAGAACATGTGTTCCTTGTGCTAAATTCTTCCTAACAAAAGAATAAGTATTGTTTGATGGTACAGCTGCCCAGCCGGTAAGTGTAGCTCCATCTAATTGAACCTGAGCAGTACTTGCAGTTTTTGCAACAATATTTGTATAAAACTGATTAATTGCAGGAGTATTAAAGGCTTGAAATACAATGTGTTCTAATGTTTGTTCGATAGGTGATAGCATTATCATAAAAGGGTCAGAAGTAACACCATCGCAACTAGTTCCTTGGCTGTATTGCGCAACAGAAATAGGATTGTTTCCTGTAATAAATGAAGCATTCGGTAAATTAACTTCGTGAAATTGTCCTGAATTTAAATTAATATTAGCCCCACCATTAATATTTACTACTGTGCCATCTTCGCTAGCTAAAATTCTATAAGTCGCATTATTCCTAGTCATTAATGGAACTGCAATATAATTATTTCCCCATGCTTTTATTGGGATCATTTGTTCATATAAATGGTCGCAATACGTACAATTCAAAGGAACATTTGCACACCTATTTCCTGAAAAAACAGCAAAATTATGACAGTTTCCTATATCTACTGCTTTAACACTAGAACCTGTTAAGTCTCCCATACTTTGCACGAAATATACTTGACCTGTATTTAAGGTTATAGTAAAAGGAACATTTGCATTACCACCACCTCCATTTAAATTAGCTTTGGGGATAATTTCAATCGAAGTATTATCCTCTATACCAACAATAATAAATTGAGAAGGCTCTGAACTAAATGTAGAATAAGTATTTATTAAATAAGTATCTCCTAAGGCTATATTGGGAAAAACAATAGTAGCATCTGATGAGGCTGTCCTTTGATTAGCCGCATACACTGCTACAGGAGAGCTAGATTGAACTTTTACTGCACGATTAAGAGGGGTGTTGATTTGACTTATACAAGCATTTTGTGCAGAGGGTATATTAACAAATTGAGAGCCATTTACGCCTATATTAAAATTTGTCGTCCACCCTGTTCCTGGAATACTTACTGTACCGCTTGCACCAAATTCAGAAGTAATATATAATTGTGTGTTGGCAGGGTCGTCAAAATTTTGCATATACGAAAGCCAAAACTCAGTGCCAATAGTGCTTTGAGTGTAAAGGTTTGATACACCAAAACTTAATAAAACTAATAGTAATATGACAAACTGTCTCATTATAATGATAATATTATATTAAAAATTGCTAAAATATGCCGAAAATTAAACTTATACAAATATATTTTAATACTTTTTATGTTATTTGTATTAAATGTAACGAAAAATTTATTAATTGGTTTACTAAAAAAATATTTATTTGAATATTTTATTCATTTTGTTAATTAAAACAAAAAAACAAACTGGTTTAACCTGCATTTAAAACATGATTTTGTAAAAAAAAATAATTTTTATTCTCTTTTTGTTTGAAAATTAAAAAAAAACTTTTCAATTCTTATATATTTTCTATTTTTACAAAAATTCTAAATCCTTACATCATGGAATATGATTTTGAAGCAGTTATTTTTAATTTTAGAGAACAAACTCCCGATTTTATAAAACTAGCAGTTAATCCTAATGCTTTTAACCAAACCGATATAGAGTATGATAAAAAAACAGGATTAGAAAAATCTTTTTTTAACTTTTTGTATATTCTGAAAGAAAATGATATAAAAACTATTTTAATTTTAAACAACAATTATTACTCAGAAATATCCAAGAATAGTTTTTTGATTAATTTAATTAGCATTTGTATTGATGAAGACAATGAAATGTTTTTAAATAAAGACATAGAAACTTGCAATAATATTTATTCTAAAATTTGTCAGTTAGCCGAAATTGATAGTTTCAACTCTGTAATGTTTGAAACATCTAATCTAGGGTTAAATCTTGCACAAGAAGCTAATATCGGGCTAATTATTGGTTTAAGCTCTAACGAAAATTCAAATTCTTTGAAAACACATGGTGCTGATCTTGTTGTTTATAATTTCGACGACATTAATATTCAGTCAATTAATACTTGGTTTTGTAACGGTTTTGAAGAAGACGCTTGGGTTATTAAATTTCACGACTTTTCTCCAGAACAACAATACTACCGCGAAAATATAATGTCCTTAGGAAACGGATTTTTAGGGAATAGATCAAATTTTTGCTTCGAAAAAGCCTCGGAATATCACTTCCCTGGCACTTATATGAGTGGAGTGTATAATGAGTTAAACTTTATTTTTAATGGTGAAAATGTTTCGCAAAACGAACTAGTGAACTGCCCTAATTGGGTTTATACTAATTTTAAAATTAATGATGAAGATTGGTTTAAATTGCAAGATGTTAAAATTGTTGATTTTGAACGTAGATTAGATTTAAAAAAAGGAATTTTATCAGGTTGGTTCCTTATCGAAGATTCTAAAAATCGTCAATCAATGATTGAAGTAGTTCGCTGTATTAGTTTAAAAAATAAGAATTTAGCTGGTCTAGAGTTTAGCATAACTCCTTTAAATTATTCTGGAAAAATTTCTATTAAAACTAGCCTAGACGCTAATGTTACTAATTATATAAATACTAATTGTGTTCAAAAAAATCGAAGTCATTTATTAAAACCTGAATTACACCAAACTGAAAATATAATTTCACTTAAAACAAAAACTTCGCAATCTAATGTTGAAATTAAACTTTCGGCAATTATAAACTCAAATATTGAAAGTGCCGAACTTATTTTTGAAAAAGATGAATGGGAAATAAGTGGAATATTTTCTTGTAATTTAATTGAAAATCAAGATTTTGTTGTCTATAAAAATATCATTTATTCAAACTCCCTCGAAGATAAAAGTATAAACCATCAAAAATTATTAAAAGATAATTTTCATTTTAGTATTATGGCAAATGAATCAGCCAAAATATGGGAAAGTTTATGGAAAATTTTTGATATAGAAATTAAAGGTAATAGAAAACTTCAAAAAGCTGTTAGGTTAAATATTTACCAACTTATAATTTCAACGTATTTTCAAAAAAATAGTAATATATTTTTAGGACTTAGTGCTGGTGGCTTGCAAAGCGAAGTCGAAAATGGATTAATAAATGGAGACGAAGTTTTTGTTTACCCTTTTTTCAATATCTCTATGCCCGAAATTTCAGTCGCTTTATTAAAACATAGACACAAAGGTTTAGAGAATGCAAAACAAATTGCAAAAACATTAGGTTGTGAAGGGGCAAGATTTCCAAACATAACTAATAATACAGGAATAGAACTGTCTCAAAATTTTTATTTAGATGAGACTAAAAAGAGCTTACAAAAAAATGAATTATCTAAGCAAAATTATGTGTCATTAGAAATTGCAATGAGTATAATACGATATTATCAGGCAACTAATGATAAGGATTTTATGCAAAACTTTGGAGCCGAAATGTTGATTGAAATTTGTAAATACTATGTTTCAGAATGTAAGTACTCGGCTCGCGACTTTAAGTACCACACTTACAATTTTTTAAATAGAGATGAATACCACACAGATAATGTAAAAGATAATGCGTATATTAATATTATGTTATCGTGGTTACTCAGGCGTTTCTTAAATATTTGGCATAAACAAAATTACTTATTTGATTATATTAGCAATAAACCTTCCGATAAAGAATTTGATAAATGGAGAATAATTAGCCAAAACCTTTCGGTAAATGTTAATGAAGATGGAATTATTGAACAATTTTCAGGCTATTTTAATTTAAAAGAACTAGATTGGGTGAATTATAAAATGAAATATTATAATTTACAAAACATTTACGACATTTTAGTTAGCGAAGGTCGAAATGTTCAAGAATATAAAATTTCTAGCAACATAGACCTTCCTATGATTTTTTATAATTTGAATGATAAAGAAATTGCAGAAACTTTTGCTGGGTTAGGAATTGAATTAAATGATGATTTTAAAGCAAAAAATTTCTATTATTATACCAATAGGACTTTATACTCGAATTTAAGTGGAAAAATATTAACTGCATATATTGCTAATAGCGTGGAATTAAAAGATTTATGCAATAACTTAATTCATGAAATATTCAAATATAATTTCTCAAAATCATATAATCTATCACATTATAAAGGAGCGAAAATTTCGGATAATGCAATGATATTGATGCTTTTATTTAATATTTATTTTGGAATAGATTTTAAAGATAGGGTATTAAGCATAAAGCCCGCAATACCTCATTCATGGCATCAAGCTAAGCTAAACTTTTTATTTAGAGATTGCCAATTCAAATTTGTTTTTACACCCGATTCTTTTAACGTCAAAACAGATAAAGATATTGGCTTAACAATTTATAACTCGCCTTGCATAATCGAAAAAGGAGAGTGGTGGAATATTGATTTATAGAGAATTAGCATTTATCATATTTGTATGTTTAATGCTTAATTCTTAATTTGGTTTTGATTGTGAAAATATTAATATATTTTTGCAATCAAATTTTGAACAATAAATAACATATAATATGAAAAATTTAAAAAGTGGTGAATTTCTTGTGAAATCTACAGATTCTTCAAAAGTTTTTATTCCCGAAGAATATAACGAAGAGCAATTAATGATTGCACAAACTATTAAAGATTTTTTGGCAACAGAATTATATCCGATAGTTGATAAATTAGAGCTTGGCGATCGCGAACTAATGGCTGCAACTGTTAGAAAAGCAGGCGACTTAGGTTTGATGGGTATTGCTATTCCCGAAGAATATGGTGGATTTGAACAAAATTTTGTTACTCAAATGTTAGCTGCAGAAAATATTGGCGCCGGATACTCTTTTTCTGTAGCATTTATGGCTTCAACAGGAATAGGTACGCTTCCGATTATGTATTATGGAAACGAAGAACAACGCCAAAAATACGTTACTAAACTTGCTAGCGGTGAGTTTATTGGTGCTTACTGTTTAACCGAACCTAATGCAGGATCAGATGCTAATTCCGGAAAAACTCAAGCTATTCTTTCCGAAGACGGAAAAAATTATATTCTTAATGGACAAAAAATGTGGATAACAAACGCAGGATTCGCTGATACTCATGTCGTTTTTGCAAAAATTGCAAATGACAGAGTACTGTCTGCTTTTATAGTCGAAAAAAATATGCCCGGAGTTGTGATTGGTCCTGATGAACATAAAATGGGAATTAAAGGTTCTTCGACTTGCCAAATTTATTATAATGACGTAAGAGTCCCTGTCGAGAACCTTATCGGAAAACCAGGGATGGGTTTTAGAATCGCTCTTAGTATTTTGCACATGGGACGTATCAAACTCGGTGCTAATGTAATTGGTGCTGCAAAAAAATCTACTTCAGATGCTATACAATATGCTAATGAACGTAAACAATTTAATACCTTAATTTCTAGCTTTGCTACTATTAAACATAAAATTGCACAACAAGCCATTAAAACTTTTACTCTCGAATCTTCAATTTATCGCGCTAGCAATGATATTGACGATATGATGAAAGAATTAAAAGCTAATGGAATGGATAAAGGATTAGCTGCAATAGAAGCTATCTCTCATTACGCTGTTGAAGCTGCACTTCTTAAAGTTTTCGGTTCCGAAGTATTAGACTTCGTAGTCGACGAAACTGTTCAAATACACGGCGGGATGGGATATTCCGCCGAAATGGCTGCAGATAGAGGATATAGAGACTCAAGAATTAATAGAATTTTCGAAGGAACAAACGAAATTAACCGCCTATTACTTGTTGAAACAGCCATTAAACGTGGAATGAAAGGAGAATTTGATATGGCTAACCCTGCAAAAGAGTATTTCGAGAATATGGATTCTTGCCGTTTAAACAAAAAAGATGGAGAAACTTTCTTCGAACAGAAATTGAGATATATCGAAAACTTTAAACGTGCTACTTTAATCCTTATTCACAAAGTTTCTGAAAAATACGGGAAAGATATGCTGAAAGAACAAGAAATTATAAATAATATCAGCGACATGATGATTCAAATATATACAACTGAATCATTAGCTTTAAGAATTAAGAAAATTGCTGAAACAAATGCCAAATCAAATATCGACTTATATAAAGATATTTTGGCTGTGAACCTATACGAAGCTGCTGCAATAATATCGAAAAATGCAATTGACGCTGTCTACTCTATGACTGAAGGAGAAGAAAGTGAGAAAATGTATAAGGCAATTAAAAATCTTACTTGTGTTGAAGGAGTTAATACAAAGGATGCCCGAAGAAGAATTGCTGATTATCTTATTGATGAAAATGAATATAAATTATAATATAATTTGAAAGATTAAAAAAAGGCTTCTAAAACAGAAGCCTTTTTTTTGATTTAGGAAATGTTTTTCAAATATATAAATTATAATGCAAGCGTTTTTTTCGTTTTTTTAATAATTTATTCCTAATTTAAATAATAATGAATATAAACAAATATATAAGCTGTTTTACAGATTTTTAAATTGGGTTTTGGTGATTTTTGTTGTTTTTCATGATTTATAATTTTAGCTTAAAAAATTATTCTGCCAAAACATTAATAATCAATTAATTACGTAAATAAAAAACAAATAAGTTGTTAACAATCAGCATGTTAATAAGATTGGGGTTTTTAGACAGTCTGACG
>CAYRQZ010000050.1:0-12866 GCA_964426585.1 uncultured Bacteroidales bacterium
AAATTCTGTTTATTATTTTAAAGATGATATCGCTCCCGAAATTTCGGCTTTAGTATTATATCCATTAACATATAATTCTTTTATTGACGGTAAAAAACAAAAAGTTTATTTAAAACTCAGAAAACAAGACGGCATTTATGTTTGCTCTTCACCACTTCCCTTGGTAAAAGGGCTTATTGGAATAGGTTTGCAGTATGTCGACAGAATGAACGGTACTCAAAATAGATATGGAGCTAAAACTGTTAGTTTATTCATGAATAACGAAATTTTATATAAATCAAATCTTGACAAAATTTCGTTTGAACTACAAGCAAATAAAAATTCAATGTTTGATTTTGAGTTTTTATTAAAAGAAAAAATTCACGTGCATAAACTTTTCGTAGAAAAAGGGAATCAATTTATGTGCTTCGATTCTTTAGTAAATAATGGAATGTTTTCTTTGGCAGAAAGTACTAAAGCTGATTTTAAAATTTTTGTAAGCGATTACAACAACAATACCTCGCAAGTACAATTTTCGTTAACAGAAGATAAAAACGATTATACACTTCCCGAAAATTCAGGGTTTTATATAAAATATGATTCTGTGTTTTTATTTGTGGATTCTGATTTTCGTTTCGAAACTCAAAAAAATACTTTATTTTATGACAGCTTTATTGATATGAAGAAAGGGGAGTCATCAAAATATTCAAACTCGTATTATATTGGAGATGATTATATCGCTGTAAATAAGGATTTTAAACTTAGTTTTTTTCTTAATGATAATTTTGTGAAATACATAGATAAAGTTTTTGTTGTACGAGAGCATAACAAGAATTTGACATATTTAAAACCCATTATTGAACAAAATTTTATTTCGGCTTATTCTTCATATTTTGGAAAATTTTATTTGTGGATTGACACTATTCCGCCGAAAATTACTCCTCAAAAGATTAATAAAACATTAAACGAAAATAATTTGAATTATGTAAGTTTTAAAGTTGAAGACGAATTATCTGGAATTAAAAGCTACAATATTTTTATTAACGACAAGTGGGTTTTGGCGCAATACGAACCAAAAACAAAAACAATATATTACGAAAAAGATGAATTTTTTGAGAAAGCTTCGTCGTACAAACTAAAAGTAGTTGTTTCGGACAATTGTGGTAATATTGCAAGTTTGGAATATTGATATTTTATTCTTTTCTTAATTGAAACTCAGTATCAATATCATCTTGAAAATTTACATTTTGCACTTTCCATTTGCCTTTTGGACAATATAGAACAACAATAAATTTAACAGGTTGTCTTTCAAATTTAAGCGAATAAACATATTTTCTATATGATTCACCAGCTTGATAAACGTTTACAATTTCGTGCCCATGATAATTTCCTAATAATTTTCGCGAAAGGTCTAGCCTTTCTTTAATTGAACTAATACCAGGCTGATTAGGGTCTATCATATTATTTGTTGCAAACAGAAAGTCTATAGCCTTATTAACGTCTTCATTAAAAATTTGGAAAAACGAATCCATTAATTCATCTGGAGTTGCTTGGGCTCTTGAGTTTGTATTAAAAGCAAAACAAAATAATAATAGAACGATAGTTAATTTAATGGTTTTTAACATAAGATTTATTGTTGTAAATAATAATTTTAATTTATAAACAAAAAACAAAGTTAAAAAAACTCTTATTCTTATTTAGTAAGAATAATATTTTTCTCTTCAATAATCTTTCTTAAATTAATTAGAGCGTAGCGCATGCGCCCCAGTGCTGTATTAATGCTAACGTTTGTTTGTTCTGCAATTTCTTTAAAGCTCATTCCACCGTAATGTCTAAGCATAATAATTTCTTTTTGTTCTTCGGGCAAAATTTCAATTATTGCTTTAATGTCATTAGATATTTGTTCTAAAATTAATTGGTCTTCGATAGTATCTTCTGAGAACTTTTTGGAATTAAATAAATCAACGTTACTATCGTCGTTAGAAAAAGTATTGTAATTTTTTTCTTTTCTGAAGAAGTCGATAGTAAGGTTATGTGCAATTCTAATAACCCAACTCGAAAATTTGCCTTTGTCGGTATAATTTCCTTGCTTCAAAGAATTAATAACTTTAATAAATGTTTCCTGAAATAAATCATCAGCAACATATTTGTTTTTAACATTTAAAAGGATGTAAGAATAAACTTTCTTTTTGTGTCGATGTATAAGAGTTTCCATACATTCCTTCTCACCCCGAATGAATCTTTCGATTAATTCCTGATCGGAAAAATTTATAAGGTTCATAATATTTAATTTAAAAATTAATTGGGTAGAAGTCTAATCTATAATATGTTCTCCTTTCTTTATAAGGTTTATTATTCGTTTAATAATTAATAATACGCTAAAATATAAATTTTGTTACAAAAACCATGCAAAAGTAACAAAAATAATTAAAAAAAGTTTTATAAGCTCCAATTTATCGCTTTAATTTTGTTATTAATTAAATATTCATTAGTCTTAGAAAAGTGTTTGCAACCAAAGAACCCGTTATAAGCACTAAGAGGCGATGGGTGTGCTGCTTTTAAAATAAGATGTTTATTTTTGTCAATTAGTTTTTCTTTTGCGCCCGCATATTTTCCCCAAAGAATAAAAACTAAGTTTTGTTTTTGTTGATTTAAAATTTGAATTACTTTGTTTGTAAAAACCTCCCAGCCTTTATTTTGGTGGGAACCTGGGGCATTAGCTCTAACGCTTAGTGTTGCATTTAATAAAAATACTCCTTGTTTAGCCCAGTTTTCTAAATTGCCGTTTTGTGGTATTTGAAAATTTATGTCTTCTCGTAATTCTTTGAAAATATTCATTAAAGAAGGTGGGGGGTTAATTCCGTTAGGCACAGAAAAGCATAATCCATGTGCTTGGCCTTGCCCATGATATGGGTCTTGACCTAGAATTATTACCTTTACATTTTCGATAGGAGTTAAGTCAAAAGCTTTAAAAATATTATAAGTATTCGGATAAACTATATTTTCTTTATTTTCGAGAATAAGAAAATCTTTAAGTTTTAAAAAATATTCTGCTGAAAATTCTTGTTCTAGTTGTTTATACCAAGATTCTTCAATTTTCACATTAATATCTTTCATTCATTTACTTCTGGGTTTTAATCTATACCTTCTATCGAATTATAAATTTCGTCAAGAGCAGTTTTGTCAATTTTTTTTTCGTTTGAGATAAAAATATTTTCTTTTAAAAAATTTCCATACTGATTTGATTCGACAATAATATCTTGAATTAAGCTAATTAAATCAATCTGTAAGGCAATTAATGCTGTTCCGAAAGCATATTTTTCAACGAAGTCGATTTTTTCGAGAACTGAGTCATTTTTATTAAATGCATATTCTAGTTCGCCTATTAAAACATTTTTCTGAGTTTCAGAAAAGTTTTCGTTTGCAAAAAAAGCGAACACATATCTAAGACGATGTTCTTTTCCACCTAAAGAGGAAGCAATATATATTTTTTCTTCATCAAGTAATTTTGCTTCAAGAAACATTCTGGCTTGTTGATAAGCGAGAAATGTCCATGATTTAAG
The DNA here is from genome assembly GCA_964426585.1 of uncultured Bacteroidales bacterium. Classification (GTDB taxonomy): domain Bacteria; phylum Bacteroidota; class Bacteroidia; order Bacteroidales; family ML635J-15; genus Bact-19. The sequence continues at coordinate 3,543 of CAYRQZ010000050.1, forward strand.
CTCGTCAGTTGGATTTTTAAGATAATTTTCTATTATTCTATAAGTTTCAACTTCTCCGTAGGCAGTAAGGCTAACTAATATTTTCTTTTTTTCTTCTGTTGAAATTTTGGGATTATATAAATTTTCGGATAATTGTTTCCAGTCAGTTAATATTTTTTGATTGTTTAATTCTTGGAGGTTTTCAAAGAATTCGATTTGAATATCAGCTTCAACACAAGTTTCAATAATATGAATTTTTTTAGGATTATTTAAAGCAATCTCTTTCATTTTATTTAATATATTTTCCTGATTATTCATGTTCGTAACAATTAACAAAAAAGGGAACAATCTGAAATCATACAATTAATTGTAAGTTTTCAGATTGTAAAAAAATTAACTAATTGGAGCGTCTTCAACTTTTACAATTTTTCCGTTAAAGTAAAGGTCTTCTCCTGCAAGAGGGTGGTTAAAATCAATCACTATCATACTGTCAGTAATTTCGATAGCTATTCCGTCAAACACATTTCCATCCTCATCTTCCATTGGTACATAATCTCCAATTTCTGGTATTCCGCCGTCTTCTTCGGTAAAAATATCTAATGGAAATTCTGCATAAGCCTCTTCGTCTTCGTCGCCATAAGCTTGGTCTTTTGTCAAAGAGAATTTAAAACTATCGCCAGCTTTAAGTCCAATAAGTTTTTCTTCAAAAGTTTCTAACATTTCGCCAGCACCACACAAAAATATTGCAGGCTCGGTTTCGCTTATAGATTCGATTAATTCACCGTCAAAACTATCTAGATTTAGGTCGTAAATAATTGTAACAAGTTTTCCGTTTTCAATTTTCATTTTATTATTATTAGTTTATAATTATATAAGTGTAAAGGTAAAATGTTTTTAAGCTATGTTAAATTATTCTTTTTCTGTGGTTTAGTTACCATCTTCTTCAATAACATTGGCTTCAATTTCAATAGTTTGTTTTTTATCATTGTTTGCTTTAATTTTTTCGGCTCTAATCCAAAAAGACATCATCAAATTATTTAAACCATAAATTGTAAGTATTAAGCCAAAAAATAATGTAATTGCTTTTCCAGTGCCAAAAGGGTTTATAATAAAAACAACCCCAGCAATAAGCATAGCTAATGCAATTCCGATAAACATTTTACCAAAATTACTAGTAGGCTTAATTACTAAACTGACAAATAAATTTAGTATTCCACCAAAACATAACAATACTCCAAGTATTATTATTAAAATTTCGACAAATTTATTTGGTATTGATAATAAAACTATTCCAAAAGCAATATTTAATAGGCTAAAAAATAATTGACTTGCAAACAAAAATGTATTTTCAGATCTTTTTTTAAGTTGGAATATAAACATTCCTAAACCTCCTGCTGTAATTATTCCGCCTATTATCATAACCATTATTTTCATGGTGAAGTTAGGTACGCTTAGTGCAGTTATACCAAAAGCGAAAGCAAAAAGTCCTAAATAAAAATATAAGTTTGGTGATATTGACTTCGTTTTCATAAATTATTTTTTGCAAATATATAAAATTATAATTGAAATGGTTTAAATAAATAAACAGGAATCTCCATAACTTAAAAATCTAAAATTATTATTTAAAGCAAATTGGTAAACTTCTTTCCACGAATCTCCAATAAATGCTGCTAATAATAACAATAAGCTTGATTTTGGTTGATGAAAGTTTGTTATTAAATAATTAGTTAATTGAAATTTGTAGCCAGGAATTATCATTATTGAAGTCGCACAATTTAATTGTTCGAATTTATGAATATTCATCCAGTCCAATAAGTTTTTAAGTAATTGGTAAGTTGATATTTTACTTAATTTGTCTTCGTATGCTTCCCATTGTCTGACTTGAAAATTATTACTGTCAATTTCATTGTTTTGGTATATTTGTAAAGCAATTTGATAAAGGCTTTCTAAAGTACGAACAGTAGTTGTTCCGACAACAATAATTTTTGATAAATTGTTTATTAAATTTTCGACATTATTTTTTGTAATAACAAAATGTTCGGTATGCATTTTATGTTCGTAAATAAAATTTGTTTTTATCGGTTGGAAAGTCCCTGCTCCAACATGCAGTGTGATTTTATCTGTTTTAATATTTTTATTTTTTAAGTTTTGAAAAACATTTTCGCTAAAATGTAAGCCTGCTGTCGGAGCAGCAACAGAACCTTGATTTATGCCGTAAATAGTTTGGTATCTTGTGTTGTCAATAACTTGGTTATCTCTGTTTAAATAAGGTGGGATAGGAATATCTCCGAAATTTTCAATAATTTGCGAAAAACAGACGTTGTTATTATTCCAAGAAAACTCAACTTCAAAAGCATTATCAATTTTTTGTTTTCTTTCAGCAGTTAATATAATTTGTTGAGAAGCAATTAATATTTTTTTTTCGAGTTTATCAGTTTTCCACTTTTTATTATTTCCAATTAAACATTTCCAAACGCAAGATGTAGTTGAAGCAAACGAAAGTGAGTAGTCGGCAGGAGAAATTGGTTCTAAACAAAATATTTCTATTCCTGAGCCAGTGGCTTTTGTGAAATTTAATCTTGCTTTAATAACTTTAGTGTCATTAAAAACAATTAAGCTATTTTCTGGTAAATAATCGACAATATTAAAAAAAAATGTTTGCGAGACTTTTCCTTTATTATTTACTAAAAGTTTAGACCTATCTCTGATAAGTTCAGGAAATTTAGCAATTTTACTATCTGGTAAATTGTAATCGAAATTGTCGATATTTATTTGTTTGTAAATTTGCATTTACTTAAATTTGCACAAAAGTAAATAAAAACTTAAATTTACAAACAAACTAGTAAGATAAAATAAATTAATTAAAATGGAATTTAATATTGGCGATAAAGTTAGATTTTTAAATGATGTTGGGGGCGGAGAGATAGTTAAAATCATTAATAATAAGCTGGTCTTAGTCAGAGATAAAGATGATTTTGAATATCCGTTTAATATTTCTGATTTAGTTTTGGTTGAAAAAGCAATTCAAAAAATCTCTATACCACAAACACAGAATAAAGAAAAAAACTTAGAGTTAAAAAATCAGAAAAAGTCAACAACAAATAAAGAATTAAAAAAAGATAGTTTAACAAACATTTTTTTCGCAATTGTTAGGTGTAGTTCCGAGTTGAATGATGGATTTGACTGTTATTTAATTAATGATTCTGATTATACTTTATTTTATCATGCAATGCTAAAAGCTGATTTAGGTTTTAAAAAAATAGATGCAGAAAATCTTGAGCCTAATACAAAAATTCATATTGGCTTTTTGAGCCGAGATGAAATAAATTCAAGTAAAGAAATTATTATTCAGATATTATTTTATGACCACCCTTATAATATTCTTCGTTCGCAAATCGAAAGAAAAATTAAAATTGTACCTTTGAATTTTTTTCAAGAGCATTTGTTTAAAGAGAATGATTTTTTGGATTCACCTGCTTATGTTTTTGAACTTTTAAGTGAAAAACTAGGTTTAGGTCAGTCAACAATAACCGATGATGAATTTTTAAGCAAAATAAAAGATATTGATGATGTACAAGGCGATGCCACAAGGCGATATGCACCGCGAAAAGAAAGAGCAACAATTGAAGTAGATTTACATATTAATGAGCTTGTTGATAGTGTAGTTGGAATGACAAATTCAGAAATATTAGATAAACAGATGAGCGTTTTTCATCAAACTATTACAAATGCAATAATGTCAAATGCAGGTAAAGTTATATTAATTCATGGTATTGGTAATGGCACTTTAAAGGCTACAATTCGAGAATCTTTGGAGAAACAGTATAAGCTTAATTTTGAAGATGCCTCTTTTAAAGACTATGGTTTTGGAGCCACTAAGGTAATTTTATGAAGGTTCGTTTTGGGAGTTTATTTCGCGAAAATTTAAGAATTTCTTTAAATTCTATTCGTTCAAATTTGTTGCGTACAATTTTGACAGTATTGATTATTGCAATAGGCATAATGTCTTTGGTTGGAATTTTAACAGCCGTAGAGTCTATTAAAGGAACTATCAGTGATGAGTTTCAGAGTATGGGTGCAAATACTTTTACTATTCGCAAACAGCAAAACGAAAGTCATGGTAACTCTCGACGTAGGGTAGAGTATAAGCCGATAAGTTATGAAGATGCTATGTCTTTTAAATCTCAATTTTATTTTCCAGCACGTATAAGTTTAATGACTTATAGTTCGGGAAGTGCTACTGTTAAATATGAAAGTATTAAATCAGACCCAAACATTTCGGTTTATTCTGTTGACGAGGAATATCTGATTACTTCGGGTTATGATATTGAACGAGGAAGGAATTTTACGCAACAGGAGGTTTTATCAGGTGAAAATATCGTTATTCTAGGCAGCGAATTATCAAAATTATTATTTGAAAATCGAGAGTCAAGTTTAGATAAATATATTTCAATAGGTTCAAATAGATATAGAGTTATAGGTGAAATAAAAGAAAAAGGCACTGCTTTCGGTAATTCCGGTGATAAATTTTGTTTAATTCCTTTGGTAAATGGTCGTCAAAATTTTGGATCAAGCACTGATTCTTATGTAATCAGCATTTTGCCTTATGATATGAAATTATTAGATTTAGCTATAGGCGAGGCAGAAGGAATTTTCCGTAATGTTAGGGGGCTAAGTGTTTATGATGATAATAATTTTATTATTAGAAAAAGTGACAGTTTGGCAAATATGCTAATAGAAAATTTGAGCGTTGTTACTATTGGTGCTACAATAATTGGTTTAATAACTCTTTTAGGAGCTTCTATTGGTTTGATGAATATTATGTTAGTTTCTGTTTCTGAACGCACTCGGGAAATAGGTATTCGAAAAGCCTTAGGAGCAAGTTCACAAGCAATTAAACAACAGTTTTTATTTGAATCTGCCTTTATTGGTCAGATAGGCGGTATTTTAGGAATTATTTTAGGAATAATAATCGGGAATTTAATTTCTTTGTTAACTGGTGGAGCATTTGTTATACCGTGGATTTGGATAATTGCAGGGGTTGTTTTATGTTTTATTGTTGGCATTGTTTCTGGATATTTTCCTGCGTTAAAAGCCTCAAAGCTCGATCCAATAGTTGCTTTAAGGTATGAATAAAAAAAAGTGCAACTAAATGAATTGCACTTTTCAATTTTGTTATTTATTAATGTTTAAAATAATTTAGGTATTAAATCAACAACTCTGCAAGAATAACCCCATTCGTTGTCGTACCAGGTAATAGTTTTAAGAGTTCTACCTTTAAGCATAGTACAACCTGCATCAAAAATTGCGGAGTGAGGATTATGTATAATATCAACAGAAACTATTGGTTCTTCTGTATATTCTACAATTCCTTTCATGTAAGTATTAGCAGCTTCTTTTACAGCTTTATTAACTTCATCAATACTAGTGTCAGTTTTAAGATTCACTACTAGGTCAACCGATGAACCAGTTGGGGTAGGTACTCTCATTGCCATTCCGTCAAGTTTTCCGTTAAGTTCTGGAAGGATTTTCCCGACAGCCTTGGCTGCTCCTGTAGTAGTAGGAATTTGAGAAACGGCACAAGAACGAGCTCTACGTAGATCTTTATGTGGTCCGTCAAGGATAATTTGGTCGTTTGTATATGAATGGATTGTTGTCATTAATCCATTTTCGATACCAAATTTATCATTAAGAATTTTCACTATTGGTGCCATACAGTTTGTAGTACATGAAGCGTTTGAAACGAATTGGATATTTGGGTTTAATACTTCCTCATTTACACCTAAAACTACCATTGCCTCAATAGCGTCTTTTGCAGGAACAGTTAAAATAACTTTTTTAGCACCATTTTTAACGTGATCTCCATAACCGCCTTTTGGGCTTTCTTTAGAGGTGAAAATTCCTGTGGCTTCGATAACTACATCAGGTTTTTGTGGCCATGGAATATTAGCAGGGTTTCTTTCTGCACTAACACGAATTTCTTTTCCTTCGACAATGATTGAACTTTCGTTGTAGAAAATGTTGCGGTCAAATTTTCCTTGAGTTGAGTCATATTTTAAAAGATGAGCTAAAGTTTTGGTATCGGTTAGGTCATTAATCCCGATAATTTCCATGTCTTCTCTGTCGAATGCAATTTTAAAAACATTGCGTCCAATACGACCAAATCCATTGATTGCTACTTTAATTTTTGCCATGATTATATAAAATTTTATTTTTCACAAAAATATAAAAAAATATTGAAATTAGTAAAGTAATTTTTAAAAAAATATCATGTTCTAAAACAATGAGTAAGAATAATTATTGCATGTTTTTTTGTTTTCTTTGTTCTTTTCGATATTCTCGGTTAAGTTTAGCGTCAAATTTTCGTCCAAAATGATAAGAAATAAATAAGTTTGTGAAATTAGAGTTCTTAATACCCGCCATAATTTCTATTGGAACAAAATATTTTTCATAAATAACACCTGTTTCTAAGACTTTTGATTTATTAATATCTTGACTAAAATCAAAATTTAATTTGAATTTAAGATATATTCCTGGGTGAAATTTAGTTTCATTTAGTCCAAGCGAAAATGGTGCTTTGCCGACAATATCTGTTGGATTATTTTGTATGTTTATATCTATCTTATAAATTGAAGTGTATGGTAACAAATAATTATTAATAATTTTGACGCTATCAACAATTTCGTAATAAATAGGCTTGCTAAAAGCTAAGGCAGTACCAGCAGAGAAAGATAAATAAATAGCAATACTGTTTTTATCTCTTTTTTCATAAAAGTTTTTGTCTATGCCATAACCAAATTTAAGATTATGAACAGAATGAGTTTTTCCGAAAACAAACTTTTTGATGTATAAACTTTGAAAATATGGATTTATAACTTTAACTTCTTTAGGGCTTTTCATAAAATTATATTCTGCCTCAAAAAAATTATTATAATTTCTATTGATTTTTGTTGTGTAACTATAATATCCCCCAAAGCCATTAGAATTAAGTTTTATTCCGAAAGAATTTAGGATAAACTTATCAAATTCTCTATCTGTTTCTAATTCTCCTTGTGCGAAAATAGGAATAACTGCCAATAATAATGCAAATATGTTTAATAATAAAGATTTCATTCGCGAGTAATTATTACTGCAAAAATAAGAAATCTTTTAATAATACTACAAGGCTTAAGCTTGTTTTTCAGGATTTTCGACTTTTGTTTTTCCGTATGCGGGGCAATCTTGCGAACCTTTACATGAACTTAATCCAGCAATAACTATGCTTAAAATAAAAACGATTAATATTATTTTTTTCATAATACAAAACTTTATTTTACAAAAATATTAAATATATATTAAACAAAAATACAAAGCATTATGTTTTATTAACAAAAATTAGTTTATAAAAAAGAGGCTTATCATTAGCCTCTTTTTTCTATTTTGTAATTAAAAAACATTAAATTATTGCTTAATAATTTTTGTTTTATAATTGTTGTCGTCAGTCGAGATAATTAAGGTGTAATTTCCATCAGCATAACTTGATATGTCGAAAACATTGTTTTTAGTGCTTAAAACCATTCTACCTAATGAGTCGAATAATCTGATGTTTTGTATATTTTCGCCATTAACATGAATCATTCCTGTTGTTGGGTTTGGAAAAACATGGAACATTTCTGCATTTTGTGTATTTACATTAACACCTTCAAGGACGGTTATAACTACGCTGTCTGAATCTTCGCAGCCGTTTATTGTGGTTACAGTAACAGAAACAGTGTTAGCACCAAGTTGTAAATCTTTAGCATTGATTAAAGCGAAATGCTCATTATATTCATCTCCTAACGACCATTCATAAGTAGCATGTCCAAATTGAGTTGTAAGAATAACAGTTTGATTTTCATACATTTCAAAGTCTTCGCCAAGATTTACGTTTGGATTCATATAAATAGTTAAAGACATAGAATCTGTTGTTACGCAACCATATTCAGTTGTAACAGTACAGGCATAAGTACCTGTAGTTGTAATAGTAATGCTTTGGGTATTTTCACCAGTGTTCCATTCGTAAGTGCAATTATCTTCTTGAACAGTAAGTTCTAAACTATTTCCAGAGCAGAAAGAAACATTATTGCCTAATTCAATTTCTGGCATTGGGTTAAATTGTACATAAGCGGAATCAATTCCTACGCAACCATTAGCATCGGTTACAGTAACTGAGTACCAATTAGTTTGAGTAACTTTCAAAGATCTTTTGTTCGAGCCATCGCTCCATAAGAAAGTTTCGCCAATAGTTAAAGGTCCAAGTTTTACGTTAGGAACATTATTACAAGTCATAATTGTGTCGCTATCATATTCTTCGGTAAGGTCGAAAATAACCATGTTCTCAAAACTAAGTGTTGCAGAGCTAGTTCTAGAACAACCCGCAGTGTTAGTTACTGTAAGGGTATAGGTTCCATTATTTGTTACATTAATAGAATAGGTTGTTTCTCCAGTATTCCACAAATATTCGTATTCATCAGCGACAGGTCCTTCAAGAGCAACTGTTAGCCCGAAACAAACAGATTGATTTTGGAAAGAAAATTCTTCGGGACTATCTGCAATTTGTACTTCTGTTTCAGCAGTTGCAGTACAGCCATTGCTATCAGTAACTGTTACTGAATAAGTATTTGCTGAGTTTATTGTTATGCTAGCTTCTGTACTTTCATTACTCCATAAATAATATGTAAATTCGCCTGGGTTTAAAGTAGTTTCTTCGCCTTCGCAAATTAATACAAGAGCGTCTAATTCTGGATTAGGAACAATAATTGTAATAGTTGCAATATCTGTTGCTAAAGTTTCACTGCCAGCACTAAGTAAACAATAATATTCACCAGCTTCACTTACAATAATTGAGTTAGAGATTTCAGATGCAATTTCTTCTTCATTAAAATACCATTGATAAGTTAAGGTTTCACTTGTGTTTGTGTAAGCATCAACGGTAATAGTTGTAGCATCACCTTGACAAATACTTTGAGATTGTGGTTGTTCATCAATAACAATAGCAGGTTGTGTATCTTCTAAAGTTAAAATAATTGTAACATCAGAAGCAGGCATTTGGAAAGAGTATTCTACGCCTAAAGTAATAGTAGTAAGTGTAATATTATTATCATCTTGGTCATTTACAACTAATGAAGCGAATTGTTTACCTGCTTCAATATCAGAAATTGTTATTGTAACTATTTCGTCTTCTTCTGCTTCGGTTGCGGGGTCGGTTGTAATAGTAGCTGTTCCGCCAACAACACTGGCAATATTAATATTGTATATTGTTGCTACAGGAATATCTTCTAAAGTTAAAATAATTGTAACATCAGAAGCAGGCATTTGGAAAGAGTA
>CAYRQZ010000050.1:12966-17759 GCA_964426585.1 uncultured Bacteroidales bacterium
TGCGGGGTCGGTTGTAATAGTAGCTGTTCCGCCAACAACACTGGCAATATTAATAGCGTATGTTGTGCTTAATTCTGCAGTAGGCAAGGCATTTGAGTATTCAATATTATCAACATTTATTGAAGCAGAATTATTTGTGCTAGCTTCGGCAAAATATGCAAATCCTTTTAGATCACCTGATGCAACACTATTACTAGCTTTTGGCCATCCATTGTCTGGAGATATTTTAATATTGTCTATCCATAAGTCCCATGTTTGAGTATTCAAACTATATTCAGTTCCATTTTTGAAATATGTTTGAATGTTTTCATCATTATTGCCGAAAACTTCTATTATTTGATTTTTATTTTTTTCAAACTCAAAATTATCAATATTTTGGAAACTACCTTGCACTCTTCTTTGAACTCCAGAAATATCTCCATCACTATAACTTATAAGTAAAACCATTAAAGATGAATTATAAGTGTTAGAGTAACTGTTGTTATCAGTATATCCTATTCCGCCATTACCTAAACTTAAAGCAATTTTCCCATCCTCTGCACTAGAAGTTTTCATATTAAATTTCCAATAAGCGACATGGCTAGAATTATCCCAATTATATACTGAAAACTTATTTGTTGAGGTCGTAGAAGATGCGATTAATTGCATTTCAGCTCCTTCTGTTTCTGTATTTATTAAATTAAGGCTTCCATTTCCTGCTCCTATTCTCACACGATAAATGCCACCACCATCTGGGGTGTTTGTGAAAAAACTTGTGTTTCCTGATGATGAATTACCATTGTTTGCTGTATTTTCCTCAGTCCCAAAATCATACGTCCAAGGCTGAGCAACAGAAATGTTTGTGCTAAACAATACGAAGAAAAAATAAATTAAAATGTTTTTGAATCTCATAATTTTTAATTTAATCATTAAACTGTAGAATTAATAAAAGTTTACAAATGTAATAAAATAATTGTATTTAATTATTTAATGTGCAAAAATAATAAATAATTTTAAATCGTTCGTATGAAAATAAGATTATTCCTTATTAACTTTAAGTTTTATATGAACTTTATTATTTGAACAAACAATTATAATTTTTTGAGGTTGTATTGCTATCTGTCTTTTTATAGTGAATATTTTGTTTTTTTCTTATGTCGCACCAGAGCTTTGTTTACAAAGGTTTATTTTTTTTTAAGTTTAAGTTATTTAAAATAACTTTTTTTTTCTAAAAAAAAAACTACATTTGCAAACATAAATAAAACCTAAAAAATATTGTTATGATTGAAAAGACACAAACTTTAATGCGAGACAAAGCCTCGGTACGTTGGCTAGCTCTTGTTTTGTTGGCACTTGCAATGTTTTGTTCATATATTTTTATGGACATTCTATCACCTTTAAAAGACTTGTTGGAGTCTACTCGTGGTTGGGATTCAGACGCATTTGGAACTTATGCTGGGTCTGAAACATTTTTAAATGTATTTATTTTATTTTTGATTTTTGCAGGAATTATTCTGGATAAAATGGGGGTAAGGTTTACGGCTATTTTATCTGGTATAATTATGTTATTTGGAGCAGTAATTAATTGGTATGCTGTTACTGAGACTTTTCAAGGTTCAGGTTTAGATGTCTGGTTTACAAATAATTTGAATTATATTCCTGGATTTGATGAGTTAGGAGTTTCACCGTTTTATAGAGGTATGCCTGCTTCGGCAAAATTTTCGGCTGTTGGCTTTATGATTTTTGGTTGTGGAGTCGAAATGGCTGGTATTACTGTCTCACGTGGTATTGTTAAATGGTTTAAAGGCAAAGAAATGGCATTAGCAATGGGTTCCGAAATGGCATTAGCTCGTCTTGGTGTTGCTACTTGTATGATTTTTTCGCCGGTAATTGCTAGGTCTTTTGGCAATGTTGATGTTTCGCGTTCTGTTGCTTTTGGTGTTATATTATTAATGATAGCTCTAATAGCTTTTATTGCTTATTTCTTTATGGATAAAAAATTAGACGCTCAAACAGGCGAAGCCGAAGAAAAAGATGATCCATTCAGAGTTAAAGATTTAGGGAAAATTTTCTCTAGTCTTGGTTTTTGGTTAGTTGCTTTATTATGTGTTCTTTATTATTCTGCTATTTTCCCATTCCAAAAATATGCTGTTAATATGTTGCAATGCAATATTTCTTTTGTAGAAGTTTCAAAAGATTCATTCTGGGCTTCAAACAGTGTTACACTTGTGCAATATTTAATTATGCTTGTTGTTGCTGCAACTGCCTTTATGAGTAATTTCACAAAAAAGAAAGTTAAAATATTTTTGTTAGCAAGTTCTGTAATTTCATTATTAGTATTTTGCTTTATGGCTTACAAACGCCAATCGGCTGAGTCTATCTTTGCAGTTTTCCCATTATTAGCTGTCGGAATAACACCAATACTCGGAAAATATGTCGATAATAAAGGTAAAGCTGCCTCAATGTTGATGTTGGGATCAATTTTATTAATTGTTTGCCATTTAACTTTTGCTTTCATATTACCAAAATTCCAAGGTAATAATATTGGAGGTGTCGTTGTTGCTTTCTTAACAATTTTAGTTTTGGGGTCTTCGTTCTCATTAGTGCCTGCTTCTTTGTGGCCAAGCGTTCCTAAACTTGTTGATAGTAAGGTAATTGGTTCGGCTTATGCTTTGATTTTCTTAATACAAAATCTAGGGTTATGGCTGTTCCCTTTATTAATAGGTAAAATTTTAAATGCTTCAAATCCCGATATAATCAAAGCTGTTGCAGATGGAAGTATGACAAAAGAAGCTGCAGCTGTTTCTTATAACTACACTAATCCTTTAATAATGCTTGCAATGTTAGGAGTTGCTGCTCTTATTTTAGGTTTTGTTCTAAAGTCAGTTGATAAGAAAAAAGGCTACGGATTAGAATTGCCTAATATTCAATAGTAAAAGTTTAAATTATTTTTAAAATGTCCTTAAATTTATTATTTTTAAGGACATTTTAATTTAAAAAAAATATTATGAAAAAAATTAGTTTTGTTTTAATCACCTTTTTAGTTTGTTTTTCAGCATATTCTCAATCATTATTGTGGAAAGTAAGCGGGAAAAATATAAAAAACCCGTCATATGTATACGGTACAATTCATATTCAGGATAAAAGAGTTTTTTCGTTTGACGAAACTGTTTTAAAAGCCTTTGAATCTAGCCAAGCTTTTGCCATGGAAATTTTGATGGACGAAATCCCTCACAAAGAAATGGTAGAGGCAATGTTGATGAAAAATACTAGTTTAGATAAACTAATGTCAAAAGAAGATTATAAAATTTTGGACTCAATAGTTAAAGCAAAAACAGGTTCAGGAGTTTTTATGTTTAATAAGATGAAGCCATTTTTCTTATCTAGTCAGCTTATGCAAATGGATATGTCAAAAGATATGGAAGCACCTTTAGATTTATATTTTTTACAAAAAGCTAGGAAGGCAGGAAAGCCATGTTTTGGAGTAGAAAAGTTCATGGATCAAATAAATGCTGTTGACGCTATTAGTTATGAAGACCAAGTAGAAATGTTAATGAAAGGTTTGACAGATACTTCGGAAAATGATGATTCTTTAAAATTAGCCGAGATGTTAGAAACTTATAGGAAATTTGATTTAGAAAAGATGTTCGAACTTACTAGCGATACTACTTTACCAGCAGAATTTAGTAAAGCATTTTTAATTGATAGAAATAAAGTTATGGTAAAGAATTTTATAAAAATATCGAAAAAACAAAGTCTGTTTTGTGCCGTTGGTGCTGCTCATTTAGCTGGTGATACTGGTGTCCTTCAATTATTAAGGAAAAAAGGTTATACCGTTGAGCCTGTTTACTTTAAATGGGTTGAATAAGTTTTCATTTTTCATTGTTTATTCTTCATTTTTCTTTTCAACTTTTAACTTTCTATTACCCACCTTTGGCGCTTTTGCCGATACACTACTCCTGCCATAGCCCTAACAGGCTATGCTAATGATTATGCTGCTTTGCAGCTTATTTTCAAAAAATTTGCAATAGTCAATATGCAATAAATTGCTTATCTACTATGCAAAATTATGTTGGGCTTACAGCCCGCCAATGGAATTATGATTTATTAGCCTAAGGCGTTGCCTCAGGCTATGGTATTTGTTGACTTTCAGCCAACATACCTACATAATTGGCATAGTATTAAAAATAATTTTAATGTTTTTGATTAATTTTTATAATGTGCTGCCCTACGGGCAGAGAGGTGGAGGGGACAATCTACCGCAGGCTGCGCCTACGGTTAATCATATTTTGTCCTACGGACAAGGGAGAATTTTCGGTAAAGCCAAAAATGGAAATTTGTTTAAACATTAAATTCACGTAAAGCATGATTCTATTTTGTGTATTTTGGGGTTTTCGTGTATTTCGTGCTTATGTAAAATTTAGCAATTTTTCCCGATAATACTCATACTGCTTCTGCCTTAATTCAATCTCACGTGGCAAACCCTCGCTTATAGAATTAACCAAAGTATCAAATTTATCTAAAATGGAAACTATACGCTCTTGCTCGGATAGAGGGGGAATGGGGATTTTGTATTCTTTGACTTTGTTATCTGAAATAGCAGGATATGCAGAACCACTCTGATTTTCTTCAACATAAATTTTAAAATTTATACTACTTAGATGGAAAAAAATCCATTTTGGTAGAATATACTTAGTATTAGCTCTCAAAATACAATAGCCAGTACTCGCAATTTGTTCAGAATATTCATCTCCGATTGAGCATAAGCGTTGTTGAGTAGGCCGAGTTGTTGCAAAAATAACATCATCCTTTAA
>CAYRQZ010000051.1:0-17564 GCA_964426585.1 uncultured Bacteroidales bacterium
GCTGGAATGGTTTTAATGATAGAGCCTATTTTTAATTTAATAAAGAAATTAAAATCTGAACGCCAATATGATTTAGTTATTTATACCTCGCCAGATGGCAGGCTTTGGAATCAGCAAAGTGCTAATAAATTTAGTTTATACGAAAATTTAATTATTTTGTGCGGTCATTACAAAGGTATAGATCATAGAATTAGAGAGTTTTTAATAGATGAAGAATATAGTATTGGTGATTTTGTGTTGACTGGCGGTGAGTTACCAGCAGCAATTATATGTGATAGTATTATTAGATTGTTGCCTGGTGCTATTAGTGATGAGCAATCTGCTTTAAGCGACTCTTTTCAAGATAATTTATTAGCCCCGCCTGTATATACACGCCCCGAAGTATTTAATGGCTGGCAAGTTCCTAAAATTTTGCTATCTGGGAATTTTTCGAAAATTGATGAATGGAAAGAGGAACAAGCCTATGCCAGGACAAAATTACTACGACCTGATTTATTCGATGATTATATTGAATAAACTTAGTTAAAGTTTCTTTGTTATTTAATTTGTTGTATTTTTAATATTTTATAAATGTCTAGTTTATTACAGGGTGAAAATTTAAGTAAAAGATATGGCGAGAAATTGCTTTTTGAAAATTTGAATATTAATATTTCCGAAGGCGATAAAATTGCTTTAGTTGCAAAAAATGGAAAAGGAAAAACCTCTCTTCTTAATATTTTAGCTGGTATAGATAGCGGAGATAGTGGTAGTTTAAGCACAAAACGTAATTTGAAGATTGCATATTTACCTCAGGAACTAAACTTAGATCCTGAAAAAATTGTTTTAGAATCAGTGTTTTTTCTTAATGATGAGCCGAATAATACAATTAGAAAATATCATGAAATTATTAATTCAGGGAATAACTCTCAACTTCAGGAAGTCCTTGATAAAATGGATAGCTTAAATGCTTGGGATTACGAGGCAAAGGTAAAACAAATATTAGGCAAATTAAAAATTGATGAGTTTGATAAAAAGATAAAATTTTTGAGTGGTGGTCAAAAAAAGCGGGTTGCTTTGGCTGGTGCTTTGATTAGTGAACCTGATTTATTAATTCTTGATGAGCCGACAAATCATTTAGATATTGATATGTTAGAATGGCTAGAAGAATATTTAAGCAAACTTGGCTCCACTATTTTTATGGTAACTCATGATAGATATTTTCTTGATAGAGTTTGTGATACAATTTTTGAGTTAGATATGGGCCAAATTTTTATTTATAAAGGGAATTATTCTTATTTCGTTGATAAACGGTCGGCAAGAATTGAAAATTTTCAAGCCAATATAGATAGGGCTCAAAATTTAATGAGACGAGAACAAGAATGGATTAGACGAATGCCAAAAGCGAGAACTCATAAATCAAAATTTCGCATAGATGAATTTGAAAATATTAAGGATAAGGCACAGCAACAAATTGATGACCAGAGTTTAGAGTTGGCGATTGCCAGCGAAAGACTTGGCAAAAAAGTTATAAATATTTATAATATTTCTAAATCTTATGGTTCGGATTGTTTGATTAAAGATTTTTCTTATAAAATTGCGAATAACGAAAAAATTGGGATCATTGGAAATAACGGAAGTGGTAAAACAACTTTTTTAAATATTATAACAAATAATTTAAAACCAGATTCTGGTAGAATAGAAACAGGAAGTACTGTTAAAATTGCCTATTATAAGCAAGAAGGTTTAAGTTTCGACGAAGATTCAAAACCTATTGATATAATAAAAAAAGTAGCCGAAACTGTTAAAATGAAAAATGGGAAAAGTTTTTCTGCTTCTGGTTTTCTTTCTTATTTTTTATTTACTCCCGAAATGCAACATACTTTTGTTAAAAAACTTAGCGGGGGCGAAAAACGCAGACTTTATTTATGTTCACTTTTAATGGCACAACCTAATGTTATTGTAATGGATGAGCCGACAAACGATTTAGATATTTTGACTTTACAAGTATTGGAAGAATATTTGTTAGAAATTGAAGCAAGCGTTATAATTGTGTCACATGATAGGTTTTTTATGGATAAGATTGTAGATCATGTTTTTGTTTTTGATGGGCAAGGCAACATTTTTGATTTTCCTGGTAATTATACTCAATATCGAAACTCTTCTTCTTTTGATAAATTTTCAAAAGTTGAGGATAAACAAGAAAATGCTAGTGCTACTAGTAAAAAAGCAAGAGTTTACGAAGATAAGCTTCAGAATAAGGTAAAAAAAATGAGTTTTAAAGATAAGTTCGAGTATGAGCAATTAAGTAATGAACTAGAAAATTTGAATTTCAGGAAGCATGAATTAGAGATTGAATTAAATTCTGGAAATTTAGATCATCTTATATTATTAGAAAAAGCAGAGGAATATTCGAGACTTCTTAATATTATTGAAGAAAAAGAATTTAGATGGTTAGAACTTGATGAAATGAGGATATAAAAAAAGGCTGTAAAAAAACAGCCTTTTTAAATTTATCTAATAAGAACAATTTGTCCTTGTTCTTTGAATATTGTTCCGTTCCAATCTTTAAATTCGGCATACCAATAATATATACCATTCGGCATAATCTCGTCTCCTTTGTTTCGGTTTCCTTTATAAGTACCATCCCAAGCTCCTTCTGTACAGGCATCACAATTTGCATTTGGGTCAAATTTATGAGTTTCAAAAATTGGTGTTCCCCATCTATCATAAATATAAAGGGAGAAATCATTTTTATCAATACCATTTCCGCATGGTCTAATACAGTCGTTCATACCGTCGCCGTTAGGAGTGAACGAACTTGGCATATAAAATCCAAATTCGTTAGTAACGGTAATTGTTCTTAATGTTGTATCAGTACAATATTTGTCTGTTTCTGCTACTAACAAAACTTCATATTCTCCAATATTTTTAAATTTGTGGCGTGGACTTACAAATAAAGAGCTATCTCCGTCGCCAAAGAACCAATAATAATTTGTTGCATTTACGGAGTGGTTTATAAACTCAATTTCTGGGGCAAGCATAGAGACACTTAAAGATGATGGTTCAAATATTGCAGTTGGTCCTTGATAAACGGTAATCATATTTTCAACTTCACGTTTATATTTACAACCAAACATGTCTCTAACTTCTAGACTAACAGTATAAACGCCAGGTTCTTTATAAATATGAACTGGATTTTTTTCGTTTGAATATTTTTTATCACCGAAGTTCCATAAATAAGTTTGACCAAAATTAGGGGTGCTTTCTTTAAACGAAGCTGCAAATGGCGGGCAACCATCAACATCTTCAACAATAAATAAATTTCCAGGTTTTGGTCTTGCTATGACTTGTATTGAGTCAATAACAGTTGGTGTTCCACACATATCGGCTAAAGTAATGTAATACATTGTTGTAGAATCGGGATAAACTGTAAATGGAGATGGAACAACTCTTCCGTCTTGTAAAGTCATTAAATAAGGACCTCCATTACCGCCTTCAACATCGACATGTATTATTGCTGGGTCGCCAGCACAAACTGTGTCGTTACTTGTGACTATAGAGTTTATTGTTAGGTCTGGATTTACATAAACAATAGTGCTTACAGGGTCGCTTTTACAACCATGAGAGTCGGTTACAACTAAAGTATAAGTGGTGGTATTCATTGGTGAAACAGTGTATAGGTTTGAATTCCAAACGCTACCCTCACTTCCTTCCCAACGGAAATCATAATATGGTGAACCACCAGTAGCTTGATTATTAAGGGTAATTGACTGTGTTTTACAAATTCTTTTATTAGACATTGGTAAAACAGTAATTTTTGAAGGTTGTGTAATTTCTAAATTAGCTACAACCCTACAGTTGTGGTCATCTAAAACAGTAACCGAATAGTTACCTGCTGTTGTTATTATGGTTTCGATATCGTGCCCATTTGGCCAAGTGTAGGTGTAAGGTAGAACGCCACCTTGAACAAATATTGAGGCTTCACCATCGTTAGAATTATAACAACTTGCAGGTCTTGTGTAGGTCGAATACATCATTTGAGTAGGTTGCTCAATAATATAGTTTGTAGCTACCGAGCAACCAATTAAATCGGTAACAGTAACCGAATAAATACCGGCACATAAACCAGTATAAATGTGATTATTTGAACCCCATGAGTAATGTAAAGGTGCTAATCCGCCATGCATAACAATTTCAGATCTTCCATCGCAAGATGCATAACATCTATTATGTTGAATTAGCATTGTGTCAATAATCATTTTGGGACTTACTGTAACTTTAATAGAAGCAGTGTTACTTGTACAATTATGAGCATCTCTAACAAAAACTTCAAAAATTCTTGTAGTATCTGGGCTTACGGTATATGAAGCAGGTCCAACATTATAGCTTGAATCTTGGTGGTATCTCCACATATATGTATATGGAACAGTTCCGCCCATACCGGTAGCTTGAAGTACAGTTTGACTTCCTTCGCATATAGCTACATTTGGAGAAACAGTTACCAACAATTCTGCTGGTTGAGTTATTGTTATACACTCTACAAGGAAACAACCGTTCTCATCTGTAATTGTTACACAATATTCTTGTGCTGATATATTTTCTCTATTTGCAGGTCCAAAGCCTATATCAGACCACTGATAAGTTAATTCACCAGTACCTCCTACAGCATCAATGGAAATATTTCCATCATTAGATTGGTAACAAGTTAAGTGATTATAAGTAATGTTATTTATTACAAGTTCAGGAGGCTCGCCAACTGTAAAATTTTGACCTGTTGTACAGCCATTTGCATCTGTAACAACTATAGAATAAGTTCCTGCACACACATTTGACAACACAGGATTTTGGGAAGCCCAAGAATATTGATAAGGTTGTGTTCCTCCAGTAGGGAATACTTCAGCTCTACCTCTACACGAAGCAAAACACGGATCATTATCTACAACTAAACTGTGTTCCAAAAGTGCTGGATTTAAAATATTAACTAAAGTATCTGGCGAAGAACATCCATTTTCAGAAACGGTTAATCCTACATAATGCATTTCTGGTTCTGCCCAATAAATAGTATAAGGTCCTATTCCGCTTCCACTTACAACTGTTGCTCCATCAAAATCCCAATTAAAATTAGCTGTAGCCGACATGTTTCCAACATAGTTTATTACTGTATGGTCTGCATTACACATTACTTGGTTATAAGTAAAAGTTGTTGTTGGGATGGGCCAAAATTCAACAGTAACATTATCACTATCAGCACAAGTTGGATTATTCATATATGTTTCTGTCCATTCAAACACATACACTCCCCATTCACTAACAGTTACTGTTGCATGAGGAGAGTTTTGGTTTGTCCAAGTTGCTGTACCAGGTCCACTAATCATTGCCCAGCTACCAGTATTTCCTGGAGCTATGCTTGCATTAAAAGTATATGTGTTTGTACAAACATGTGCATCGGGACCGGCGTTAGTTTCGGGTTGGATACAACATGAGGGGTCGTTTGTTGGTAAAACAGTTGTGCTAACATTATGGCTATATGTACAACCAAAGTCGTCAGTTACAATAAGCGTATAGGTTTGAGTTCCTGATGTTGTTGGATTTGCTGTGCCATTAGCTTGATTTCCTGTTCCTATATTTTCACCTGTCCAGTTATAACTAACTATTGTATTTTCCATATTCCAGAGGTAGGCAGGTAATAAATCTGGCGCAAAGTTAATTTGCCATGAAAATATATAACCATTATCTTGTCCTATATGGTCGGTAATATGTATTGTCCAGGTTCCATTCAAAGGACACCCGATTAAATCGGACCAATTACCATTTATTTGATATGTTCCTGGGTTTAGTTGGCTAACACCAGTACTTACTTGTCCAATTGGATCAACATAAGTAGATAAATATGTCCAATTATAATTTTGATGTATAGTGCCAGATGTTGAAGTAGGCGACCAGCAATAATCATATCCAATTCCTGGAGTAGTGTTAGAAGAATTACCATCTACAGGAAGATTTTGTCCTACAGGTTCACCTAAAATTGTTCCGCCACCTCCTTGGGTGAAAATTTGCATTGTTTGCCCATTTGGACATTCTATAGTCATAGATAAATCGCCCATGTAAGTATGTTCCATATTTACACAAATATTAATAATATCTCCAACATTATGCACAGTTGATCCTGGTTGAAACGTTCCATTGGAAATAGAAGTGTGGTAGCTAACTCCACTTCCGTCAGGCAAAAAGGTTTGTTCTGCAACTTCATTTTGAAATTCCTCTTCCCAAGGAGTAGGGGTTACTACTCCGACTAGGTTTATAAGTTCTCCGGGGCAAATAGGATTTTCTGGAATATTTGTTCCTGCAAACGAAGGTGTGAGAGAGACCCTTACTCTCACTTCTTGAGTAAGTGTTTCTGTACAGCCATTCATATCTGTTGCTGTTATCATAACATGGTTTCCTCCTTGTCCAGTAAAAGTATGGTTTATTGTAGTTAACCCGACTCCTTCTTGTTCAACTTGGTTTCCATCATTGTAGATTATCCAGCTCCAATTAATGTTAGCATCTGTTTGTAAATAGTCAGTATTATTATTTGGATATGTTCCTGCTACTGTAAAGTTAATATTAGTATTTTGGCAAACATCTATCCACATTGAGTCAGCAGGAGCAGAGAAAGGTGGGGTTGTGCTAACCATAGAAATTGAAAAATCTTGACATGGAAAATTACATGAAATTTGAGCAGCGAAACCTGCATACGTTCCGCTTCCATCAGTTTGCATACTTAAAGTTAAACACGAACTTGTCGAAACTATTATTTGCCCTTGTAGCGTATTATTTCCTGCATTAACAACTAAAGCTGGGCTTGCAGTTGTGGGTCCGTTATAAATTGAAAGTTTATCCCAAGTTGGACTCTCAAAATTAAACTGTGTAAAATGTAATGATAAAGTTGCACCTGGAATACTAGAGCAAATTGTTATAGTGTAATTTTCGTAATTGCCATAGTTCCCATTAGGTCCACCTGAGTCATATATGGTGCCTGAGCATGTGTTTATTGTACCACCTTGGCTTATTAAATAAGTTTGACCTATTGAAGATAAAGACGCAATCAATAGTATATTTAATATTAATATTTTTAAACTATTAGTTTTCATTTTTATATTGATTATAGTTTTTTGTTAAAGTTTTTAATGAATCAAAAATGATAATGTAACCAGTATTTCCAATTCTATACATTGCGGATTTGTCGTAATGTATTTCATAAGCATACAAAAAAGGGTTGAAGTTTTCTTCGTCGAAACCCTGTGCTTGTCCTGAAATTGCTTTAGTTTCTGGATTAATTTTGTATAAAAATTCCAGTTGTTCTGCCTTTTCAATACCTGCGTATATTATTGTGTGTGAATTATCTAAGAACCAGTTAAGATAAGATATTTGCTCTATGTTATTATTCAAATATTCAATAGAGTAA
Source organism: uncultured Bacteroidales bacterium (assembly GCA_964426585.1). GTDB lineage: Bacteria > Bacteroidota > Bacteroidia > Bacteroidales > ML635J-15 > Bact-19. Next base: position 7,427 of record CAYRQZ010000051.1, read on the forward strand.
ATGTCATACAATCGAGGGTCTGGAGTATCAGAATTTTGTGCTTTAATTATTCCAAACGAGAATAAGACAAAGCAAAGTAGAATTATTTTTTTCATATTATTTTTTTCATTTTATATAATAACGAAAATTATTAATTTTGGTTGCTATAATAATTTTAGCAAAAGTAATAAAAGTTCTATTATAATAAAAAAAAGTGTAACAGATAGTTACACTTTTTTTTATGTAGATTATAATAACATTAGTAATCTTGTCGTGCAGAATAATTAATTTTTAATGCTGAAGCCTTTCTAAGTTCTTGTTTAATATCTGTAACTATACCCATTTTCGTATCTTTATGCACTTTTAAAGAGGTTGTCATAAAAGGTCTTTCGGCTTCGTTTAGCATTTCTCTTTCTGCTAATATATATTCATAAATATCAGATAGCTCTGCAAAAGATGAGTTAAGTTGTATTCTAGGCTCGGATCCATATATTCTTTCGAATTGTTCAAGAGGTTTACCTACGTAAATGTAACTTACTAAAGATTTTTTCTCAAGTTTTTTAATTTCGGTAGCTTTAGGAAGGTCTTCGGACGATAATTTAATTTTTAATTCTATTTCACGCATACTTGTTGTAGCCATAAAAAAGAATAATATCATAAACACTACGTCGGGCAATGAAGAAGTTTGGATAGCTCCAGCTGTTTTTTTCTCTTTATTTCCAAATTTAGACATAATTACTTTCCTCCTTTGTTTTTAGGTTCAGCTTCCGAGATTCTTTGCGGAACAATTATACGAATTGCGTCTTTTTGGTCATCATCGAGCTCGTCAAATGTACGTTTACCAAAATATTCATACGCAGCCTCGTTTCGCAGCTCGTTTACTGCTGCAACGAGCTCGTTTTGTACTTCAATATAAGTACCATAAGTTGTACCTCTGTCGTTTTGTAAAGAAATTACTCCTTTTCCAACATCAATAGTTTTCTTCAATTTGCTAACATAAACGGGTTCCATTTCGGGCATAGATGGATCGTTTGGACTAGACTTTATAAAGTCTTTTGTTAAATCTTTAAGAAATGCAATATTTTTTATTTCTTTTCCATTCACTAATAATCTATTTTCTGAATTTATTAGTACAACAAAAATATTTCGTTTATTGATATCTACTTGAGTAATATCTGTTTTATCTGGAATAGGAGGTAATTGCCTTGCAATACCAGTGTCCACATCCATTGTTGTTGTTAAAAGCCAGTAAATAAGTAACAAGAAAGCAATGTCTGCCATTGATCCTGAATTTATTTCTGGTGTTGATCTTTTCGCCATAATTTATATTTTAAAATTTTCGCGTTTGTTTTATTTCCATAATTTAGAAACTTCACTATAAATTGCCGCTATAATAGAAATTGCAAATATTATGTACATTACATATAACGAAGTTTCAACAACTCTAACTGTAAAATTAGTAATTTGAATTTGGTCTGACCCTAAAAAGTTTGGTATTTCGTCTGACGCTAATGAATATGCTAAAGCAATAACACCAGCCGCTACTAGTATTGCAATTCCAATATTTCTTGCTTTTTTTGGTTTTTCTATCACTAATTTAATAAGTTGCCAAATGACAAACCCAATTACAGTAGCTAGGCTTAACACTGCTAAAAACAAGGAAAAGTTTAAAATTAATCCTCCCCAAGAGTCAGCTAAAGTTTCTGTTGCAGCAATTTTCATGTCGGGAGATAAATCTTGCATTTCAGCTAATCCTATATTAAGTTTTCCTACATCTATTACAAAAAAATGTAGTATTATTAATAAAGATAGCCCAAAAATTACGTAGCTAGTTATTTTAATTACCTTATTTGACATAATAATATTTTTTTTAAAAAATTAATTTTGTTTTGCTTGGTATTCTACTAAAATATCTATTAAAGATATTGAGGCGTCTTCCATATTATTAACGATATTGTCAATTTTTCCTAAGATATAGTTGTAGAAAACTTGAAGTATCATTGCAACAATAAGACCACCGACAGTAGTTATAAGAGCAACTTTCATACCCCCTGCTACCAATGCAGGATTAATATCACCTGCAATTTGGATCGCGTCAAAAGCTTGAATCATACCAACAACTGTACCTAAGAATCCTAACATTGGAGAAAGAGCGATAAATAAAGAAATCCAAGTAAGACCTTTTTCTAATTGCCCCATTTGAACGCCTCCATACGACACTACGGATTTTTCCACTATATCAATACCATCATGATATCTGTCGAGTCCTTGATAGAATATGCTTGCAACTGGACCGCGTGTATTACGGCAAACTTCTTTTGCAGCTTCGATACCATCAGCTTCAAGAGCTTGTTCTACTCTTTTTAAAAGTTTTTCAGTATTAGTACTAGCAAAGTTTAGATATAGGATACGCTCAAATACTAAAGCTAAACCAATAATTAAACAGAATAAGACTGGAGCCATCCACATAGGACCACCTTCAATAAATTTAATTTTTAATTGTTGATGCATAGCGCCTTCATCTTCTTCTGGTGCTGCTGGTGTTTCGCCATTGTCGGCAACAGCCTGGTCAATTGAAGCGTCTGCTTCGTTTGAAGTTTGCTCTACTTGTTCTGTGGTATTTTCATCTTTTGTTTTGTTGTCTTGTGCAAAAATTAAAGAAGAATTTACAAATGTTAGCAAGCCTGCTAAAGTTAATAATGCAATTAGTTTTTTCATAACTATTTTACTTTTAATTTAATTTACTTTATTTAATTACTTAATGTTTACTAATAAAAAATTTCAATCTGCGGAGAGAGTGGGATTCGAACCCACGAGACGGCTTCACGCCGCCTACACACTTTCCAGGCGTGCGCCTTCGACCATCTCGGCCATCTCTCCATTTTGGCATTTCAAAATGTGTTGCAAAATAACTAAATATTTAACGTTAAACAAAATTTTATTAAATTTTTTTTATTTTTTTAACTTTTTATTCCTTTTTATGTTAATAATAACGCAATTTTCTTATTTGTATTATATTTTAAAAAGATTTTTTGCGTTTAAAAATGTCTGTTCGCAAGCATTTTGATAATGTATTTTTTTTAGTTCAGCAATAATTTTTATTATTTCTACTATATACGCTGGTTCGTTACGTTTTCCACGATGTGGAACCGGACTTAAATAGGGAGAATCTGTTTCGCTTAAAATATAATCAATAGGAGCTTTACAAACTACTTCAAGCATATTATTGTTTTTATAAGAAATAATCCCTCCGATGCCGATATAAAAACCATAGTCAATAATTTTTTTTGCATCTTCATAATTTCCAGGAAAACAATGAAACACTCCTTTTATGCTCTTAGTAATATAGGTATGCAATATGTCTAAAACTTCGGCTATCGAATTTCGGCTGTGAATTATGACGGGTAAATTATTTTCGCATGCAAAATTTAGCTGATAATCAAAAGCAATTTGTTGTTCTTTAAAATATGTTTTATCCCAATATAAATCGATACCAATTTCGCCTATACCTATATAATTAATAGAATTTTTAAAAATATTTTCTAATTCTAACTTATAATTTTCTTTTACAGAACTTGGATGTAATCCCATCGTTACACTAAAAAAATTTGGATCAAAATTATACACCTTGTTCAAATTTTCAATGCTTCTAGAATCTATATTGGGTAGAATAATTTTAGAGATGCCGACTTCTTTAGCTCTATTTATTGTTTCTTCTAAGTCGTTTTTAAATTCCGGTAAATATATGTGGCTATGGGTGTCAATTATCATGTTATTTTAATTTTAATGAAAAAATTTTTCCAGGTAATGCCCTCACAATATTTTTGAATTCTAATTCAAGCAAACAAAAACTTAAAGAGTTATTATCGAGTTCGGTTTGCCTATGCAAGTTATCTATGTCTAAAAACTCATATTTTTTAAGGACGTTTACTACTTTGTGTTCGTTTTCGTTTAAGTCTGTTATTAAATCTAATTTTTGTTGTAAGCCTGAGGGTTTTCCATCAGACCAATTCATTATATATTCAATATCTTCAAAAGACTCTATTAAATTTGCTCTGTTGGTTTTAATTAATTTATTACAGCCTTGGCTATAAGAAGAATTTATGCTTCCGGGTAATGCAAAAACGTCTCTATTATATTGATTAGCGATATTTGCTGTTATCATTGACCCTCCTTTGTTTCCCGATTCAATAATAACTAAGGCATCACATAAACCAGCAATAATTCTATTTCGCCTAGCAAAGTGGGCTGGGTCTATTTTGCTACCATGAGGGTAATCGCTCATAATACTACCCTTTTGATAAAGCATTTTTTCAGCAATTATTTTATGTGCTGCTGGATAAATAAATTCCAAACTATGACCTAATATCCCCCATGTTTCTAATTTGCTTTCTAATGCAAATTTGTGTGAAGCAATATCAATACCGTAGGCTAAGCCACTCACAATAATCGTGTCAGGGTATTTTTTAGAAATATCGTTGATTATTTTTTGTACAAATTCAATACCGTAGTTAGTTGCTTTTCTAGTTCCAACAATACTAATTATTTTTTTTGCATTAAAATTTGGTTCTCCTTTGTAATAGAGTACCATGGGAGCATCATCACATTCTTTTAATCTTACTGGATAATTTTTGTCTGAAAAAAAAACAAACTCAATGTCGTTAGTATAAATATATGAAAGTTCTTCTTCAGCTAATTGAATGGCGTTATTAAAACTCGCATATAAATATTTTGCTTTTTGCTCTCCTATACCTGGAATTAATTTTAAATCTTTAAGTTTTGCTTTAAAAATATTTTCAGAACTATTAAAGAAAGAAAGAAGTTTTTTGGCATTAATATCGCCTATCCCATCTAAAAATGAAATTGCTAGATTGTATGTTTGAGTTCGATGCACAATAGTATGATCTGAAAAAATGTAAATCCTAAGAAGTAATTTTTAAATCTTCTTTAAGTTGTCTTAATTCCTTTTTTGAAAGAGTAGAAAGGCTTACTAACGGATATTTAGCAACGCCTTGAGGAGTGCGAACATGAATTTTTAAACATTTTTGCAATCCTAAGTTTTTTCTCACTATTTCAGCTTTTACAAAGTCTTTTTTTTGAATTTCGATTGAATAATTTCCAGCAGAAAGAGGTTGCAATGAAGAATATCTTAAAATTAATTTAGGTCCATCACTATTATATGATATGTAATTGTAGTTTTTTGCAAAAACAAAAACAATCCATAAAATAAATATAGCGCTTAAACATAATTCAAAAATATGACTTTTTGACCAATGCAATACTAAACTTGCAACCAAAACGCCGGCATATATTAAAAATGAAAACATTATTAAAAATTTCAAGCGGGCAGATATTTCTTTTGTTTCTATTATCATTTTAAATAATTTTTTCTTGACAAATTTAAAATAAATTATTTTAATGTGAAAATTTATGCGATTTATTTGAAATTTTGTTTAAAAATTTGAAAGAATTACTTGTTAAATCACAAATTTTATTAAAAATTAAGTAAAAACATAAAAAATTTTGTAAAAAAATGTTTTTTTTGAAAAATATTTCATTTATTTGTAAATTATTAAAAAAGTATTACTTTTGTACTAAATGTTACAATAAGCTATTATAAATTATGAATACAAAAAGACATTTTAGTTTGGTATTATTGGGAATGATAATAATTCTCCCATTATTAACTACAAGTTGTTTCAAGACAGGCGAAGAAGACCCATTCTTCTCTATTTATACTAGAAAGGCAAGAGTTACAGGTTTGTGGACTTTGCAAAACTATAATTCAAGTATAAAAAAGACTTATCAAAATCGCCCAGATCAAACCTTAACCGATACTAAAATAGATGGTGAAGCGTGGTCACAGGTTATAAAAATTCTTGGAACAGATAGTATAGTTGACATTAAAGGTAAGGTTTTAGTTAACAGAAACACTATTCAATATTATAGTGATGGACGTTTTTCCGAATTACTAGAATACGAATATCAAGTCGAAAAAGTTGACCCAAATACTGAAAATACTGATATCACTATATATAAAGTGCAGGAAGAATTAAGCGGTACTTGGAACTTCCTCGGAAATGTTGGCGATTATAAAAATAAAGAAAGGCTTTCGCTTATTATTGAACAAAATAAATCAAAAACTTTTGTTTATAAGTTAGTCTTAACCGACGATGACGAAACTATTCCTATTCCTCAATTGATTAGTACTGTTAGTTCTTCTAGAAAATACGCTAATGGAGAAATGAGTACAATCTGGACTTTGAGAATGTTGAAGAATAAGGAAATGATGCAAGATCAAACTGTTGACAGGTTTGTCGTTGAAACAATTAATGAAGTCGGAGACGTTTATACCGAAGTCGGAAATATTAGTAGAACTTTAAAACAATAAAAATAGTAATATTTTGATGAAAATAAAGCTACTTAATTTTAGGTAGCTTTTTTTTTGCTTTATTTGTAATTGTAAATTTAATTTTAATACCAGACAACGTTTTCCTAAAAAACATTGTTAAAAATAGTATTATTTTGTAAATTGCAATAATTTTAAAGAAAGGGCTTGTCATGAGAAATAAAGCATTAGCATTAATAATCTTATTATTTATTTTTATTTTTTCGGCATATTCGCAAATAATAGCGCCAAGTTCATTTGCCTCGTTTAACACAAATTATTCTGCCGGATTTATTGGTGGGGGGGGAGTAAATGATAAAGTTTTTGTGTTTTGTAGTGATCAAAATCAAAATAATATAGGAGAATTAAAAGTTAATGCTCCAAGCTGTTTTGTCTCTTGGTATATATTTGATGGGATTAGCTTTGTTCCGCTTGGAACTACTGGTGAAATAGCATCAAATTTACAATCTGGGTTTTATATGGCTCAAGTAAACTGTTCTGGTTCTATAGCTTGTCTTAGAGCTTGGGTGTGGGTAAATCAAACTTTTGTTGATATCGCCCCAATTACACCAGGATGCCAAACTTTTGAGTTAAATGGACAAGTATCTGCTTTAGATAATAGCTTTGTAATAAATGATCCACCTGGAACAAATTTCGTTATAGATGATAATTCTTTTATTAAAGTTTGTTTTTGGGCTGAACATACTTATGTCTCGGATTTAGGATTTTATTTAAAAGCGCCGGGGTTTCAAACTGCAAACCCAGGCGATAATGGCGTTGTGCAACTTTGTCCAGCAGCTTCTGATTGGGGACCTTCTGCCGAATTTGCAAGCTGGACGGGCATTCCTTGGTCTGCTTTAGGTTGTACTCATGCTAATGACGAAAATACTGTCTGTAATTCGGGTGATAATGTGGGAATAACAAACCAAGGGTTTTGCTTTTTGTCTCATGCTTCACCCGGTGGACCTCAACTACCTGCCGGCACGCCAGCATTAACTCCTTGCGTTTGCGATTTGCCAACTCCATTAAAAGGAAATTTTGCTTCTGTAGGCACTTGGACTACTATTTATGGTGCAAACGCCGCTGACCCAGGCTGGAATGTCCAAATTTATGATTGCGAATATGCAGATATCGGAGCTTTAACAAGAACAACAATAACAATTGCAGGACAAACTAGTTGTGGTTTAGCAACATTTGTTTATGATTCTGGCACTATTAATTCTGCAATAAACGACATGTCTTGCGATGCTGCTTCTGCTTCTATTTACATAGTACCACCAAGTACACCATCAGGATCATATACAATAAATTCTTCAATAACTTCAACGCAATGGTCATCAATTCCAGCAGGATATTCATCTTCTAATTTGAATAATACAATTATAGCAGGAAGTGAAAATTATCCAGTCCAGAACACCGAATATATTTTAACTGTTGCCGAAACAATTAATGCACCAGGTAACCCTACATGCACAGCAAGTAGTTCTGAAATATTAGTTACACTTCCAGCTAATGCCACAATCTTCCCTATAAACCCTATGTGTATTAATGATGCTCCTGTTCAATTACAAGCTGTTAATGGTGGCGGAACTTGGTCAACAAATGCTCCCGAAAACTCAATACAAAATGGGTATTTTTTTCCTAATATATCCGGACCAGGAACCTATACTATAACTTACACAATTGATGGCGAGTGTTATGACCAAGATCAAATTTCTGTTATAGTAAATGATAATATCCAAGTTATTAATTTTAATGCAAATCAATGTTCGGGAACAAATACAGAATATTATGTTAGCTTTAACGTTGTTAATTCTAACAATCAACCTGTAAATTTTTATGTTAATATCGGTACAGGAGATGTTCCTTTTAACGGCGGAAGCTATTTAGGAACTTTTCTTAACAATTCAATATATAATATTACTGTTACAGATTTTAATAATTGTTCGACTTTAGAATTTCATGGAAGTACACATTGCTTATGCTCAACAGACGCCGGTAATATGACTGATATTAATCCAATAATTTTGTGTCAAGATGAATGTACTGGAAATTTAGGACATGATGAGACTCAATTTTTAGATGAAGATGATTATTTTGAGTTTGCAGTTCATAATGGTGCTTATCCGCCAGAAATATATGCCAGGAAAGCAAATTCTAATTTTTGTTTTAATGATATTCCTAATGGAATATTTGGACAAACTTATTATATTTCTGCTGTTTGTGGGAATTTATTGAACGGGCATGTTGATGAAAATGATGAATGTTATTCTCAAAGTATTGGAACTCCAGTTGTTTGGTTCGAAAACCCAATAGCTCACATTTCTCAAACAGAATTGTTTACCTGCGGTTTATCTATTACCTTACAAGCAGAGGCAATCCAACCAGGAATGACGGGAATATGGACATCAACAATGCCATTTGTCCCGGTTGGGGGAACTAATACTAATAGCCCAATTATTAATGTTCTAGCTCAAACTTATGGTGATGCTGTTTTTACATGGACAATTTCTAACGTAAATTGCACTAGCTCCGACCAAATTACTGTGCATTTTAATCAAACTCCAACCGCCTACGCTGGCGAAGATTTTTCAATTTGTGGAAACGAAGCACAGTTGCATGCAGTGCCTAGTGGCATCGATGATGCAATGGGGCAATGGACAGGACCAGGCTCTTTTAGTTCTAATACCGACCCAGACGCTACCGTAATTTCTAATTTAGGCACTCAAATTTTTACTTGGAGAGAAAGCATAGCTGATTGTTGGTCAGAAGACTATGTTAGTGTTACTTTTATTAAAGAACCTAAACCAACTATTATTAATAGCTTTGATACTGTTTGTGGAAGTGTTGTTAACTTAAATGTTGTTAATCCACAATTTAGTGGCTCATGGACAGCATATACGTGGAATGAAAATCTTAATAACTGGGTATTTTTATCACCCGCACCTCTATATACCCCTGGACATTCTTTTTTTAACACAAATGCAAGTATTGGAAATTATGCAGGTTTATTTAAAGATGTACGTTTTGTGTGGACTGAAACAAATTCCCAAAATGGTATCCAATGTGTTGATTCTGCCGAAGTTTTGGTAACTTTTGCTAAAAAACCGATAGCTAGCGTTGGTCCAGTAAATGCTGCCGAATTGTGTGGAAATACAATTCAATTACATGCAGATACAACAGGCTCTGGCTGGGCGCAAGGTATGTGGATAGATAAATCAGGTTTAGCCAATTTTGTAAACCATCAAAACCCTAATACTATTGTTACTATTGCAACTCCTGTGGCTTATGGAGATTCGGCTCAAGTTAGAATGTCTTTTTTATGGGTAATGAAAAATACAGGTTGCGTTTCTATCGACACTATGTGGGTTACTTTTTACCAACGACCACAAGCAAATGCTGGATTAGACGCTGCCGTGTGCGGCTTTGAATATGACTTACAAGCATTCTGGAATATTCCTCCTGTAAGCAATTACACTCCCACAGGAGTTTGGTCTGTTGGAACTCACCCAGCAGGAGAATCTGCACATTTTGTTGATAAATATGACCCTCAATCACATGTAACTGCAAGTGAAACTGGTATCTGGGAATTTATTTTTAGAGAAAATAACTCGCTATTAACAAGCTGTTATAGTACAGATACAGTAAAAGTTGAGTTCGTTGAAATACCTATAATATCAGCAGGACCCGACAAGCACGTTTGTGGCTCATGCACAAGTTTAGATGGAGTTTCAGGTGGATTTTCGGGTTCATGGCTACCTAACGGAAGCG
>CAYRQZ010000052.1:0-326 GCA_964426585.1 uncultured Bacteroidales bacterium
CCGCTTCTGCTTTATCTTTAAGCTGGGCATTGCATTTGTTTATAATTAAAAAATCAAAGTTCAAATATTTTAATGAAACATGGTCTGTATACAACGACCACCCAAATGGTGTTTCAAAATTTTATACTATTCCTGAATTCAAATTAAATAATATTAACATTTTAAAAAGCTTGTTAGAAGACCCCGATTGGGAATATTTCAAATATGAAATTTATGATAATATTTGCAAAGAATATAGAATGCTTTTAAAAACAAAGTCAGAAATTATTAAACCAAAAAATGAGTTCAAACTTTTATTAAAACAATATAAGAAATACTTAAAACAA
>CAYRQZ010000052.1:343-8552 GCA_964426585.1 uncultured Bacteroidales bacterium
CTTCAGCAATTAAAAGACGATTTCAAATATGAGCGGATTAACAGGCTGGTGGAGTAAAAACTCAAAAATAAATAGAGAATTATTTTACTCCATGCGCGACACATTAACGCACAGAGGACCTGATGGCTATAATTCATATTTTAGTTTTGATGAAAAACTAGCACTAGGACATAGAAAACTAGTATTTGACAATTTTAATGATTCTGATTCTCAAGTTATATGCAGTGAAGACAAAAATGTTTATTCAGTTTTTAATGGTAAAATATATAATTATAAAAAATTACGAATTTTATTAGAGGAAAAATCTTATGTTTTTAAATCAAACTCCGATGATGAACTAATGATACATGCATATCAAGAATGGGGAATGGAATTTTTAGAAAAAATTGACGGAATGTTTGCATTTGCTATTTTTGATAACAAATTACAAAAAGTATTTTTAGTTAGAGACAGATTTGGAGTAAAACCTTTATACTATTTCTGCGATAAAGAAAATTTAATTTTTGCTTCCGAAATAAAAGCAATTATTAAAAACCCGGAAATAAAAAGAGAAATAAATAAAAAATCCATTAGCGAATATTTTATATATAGGTATATTCCTTCGCCAAACACAATTTTTCAAGACATTTTCAAAATTCCACCTGCACATTATATCGAAATAGATAAAAATTTTAATATTTCTCACAAAAAATATTTTGAACTAAAAATTGACATCAAAAAACAAAGAAAAAGTAAGCTTATCAAAGAAATTGAAGAGTTAATTCGTAATTCAATAAAAGAGCAAATAGATTCAGACACAGATATTGCAAGCTTTTTAAGCAGTGGTTACGATTCTTCAATTATTGTAAAATATTTATCGGAACATAAACAAGGTTTTAATACTTATTCTATTGGTTTTAAAGACTGGGAAAAGTCGGAACATAAATTTGCAGAACAAATCGCTTCAATTTACAAAACAAGCCATCATTCTGAAATTATAGAGCCTGATAGTTTTAATATTTTAGATGAACTAATGTATTATTATGACGACCCAATTGCAGATATTTCAATTATTCCGACATATTTAGCAGCGAAATTAGCTTCCACAAAAAATAAAATAATTTTTTCCGGTGAAGGTGGTGATGAAATTTTTGCCGGATATTCTTGGCATAAAGACTATTTATGGGAAATATCAAAAGCTGAATTAAAAAAAGCTAAAAAATGGAAATGGGAATTACCTATTAATAATTTTAACATAGATTCTTACGCCAAAGCTATGGCTATGGGTGAATTTGATGAAAAAGAACTAAAGTTTTTATTAAATAAAAAATTACATAATTATATCCCACAAGATACAAAATCTTTTTATAGAGAATATTTTGACGAGACTATTGAAACTCCAAAAAGATTTCAAATTTTAGACATTAATAGCTTTATGGGAGAACTTATTAATACTAAAGTTGATAGAGCAAGCATGGCAAATTCAATAGAAGTTAGGCAGCCTTTTTTAAAAAAAGAAATTTATGAAAAAACTTTTCAACTGGAAACAAAGTCATATTTTGATAAAAATAAGCAAAAAGTTATTTTGCAAAAACTCTTGAAAAAAGATTTACCAAAAGAAATAATTAATCGCAATAAGCAAGGTTTTACAGGACCTGATAATTATTATATGGATTTTAATGCTTATAGAGAAAATCTTAAAAATGCTAATTTAGTTAAGGCAGAAATTATTAATAAGGAAGCTATTGAGTATTATATTTTACAAAAAGACCATTGGCGGCTATGGAAAATTTTGGTGTTAGAAAAATGGTTTACTAAATGGATGAGCTAGAAATTAAAACTAATGAATAAATTTGTTTTTGTAGTTTGTGGAGCAAAGGAGCATATTGAAGAATTAAATTTTTCTTTAAAATTTTTGCGTAAATTTTCAAAAAACGAAATTATTGTGCTTTCTGATTTAAAACGCAATGAAATTAAAATTGAACATAACAATATTATCCAAATAGATACACCTAAAGAGTTTGATAATCATCAATCAAGTATTTTTATAAAAACAGGACTTAACAAATTTTTGCCAAAAGGGCATAATTATTGCTATTTAGATGGTGATATAGTTGCTATTAATGAAAAAGTGGATAATATTTTCAATTTTTTCAATCCACCAATTAGTTTTGCAAAAGATCATTGCGTTTTTGAAGAATTTTCGCCTCATGCCTTAAATTGCAATTGCTTAAGCGAAATTATAAATAGGCAAATATTTTTAATCAAAAAGCAAACCGAGCTTTTTGAGACGATTGATTTATCAAATCCAAAAATATTAAAACAACATAAGCATTTAGTAAATATTTTCGAAAACAGAAGAAAGAAACCTATTAAATATTTTTTTCCTAATCTTATTTATCTCTTAAAACGCTATGTTTTACCAATTAAACATTTTAAAATTGAAGATTTTACTTTTTTAAAAACAAATAAATATTGGTATAATACAGATAATGAAATAATTCTAACTGATTTTGTATATTCTGAAAAAAATATATGGAAAAAGCATGGGGTAAAATATCTTGCCGATGAAGGGCTTTGGATAGATAAATCGGGGAAAAGACATCACTTTAAAACTCCAGTTTGTTCACATTTAAGTGAATATTTATTTTCTGAATACCAAATTAAAATTCCCGACAATTGGAGGCAATGGAATGGTGGTGTTTTTCTCTTTAACGAAAAGTCCGAAGAATTTTTAAATTATTGGCACGAAATTACTATTAAAGAATTTTCTAATCCATATACAAAAACTCGTGACCAAGCAACTTTAGCTGTAAGTGTTTGGAAATTTGGCTTAGAAAATCATATAAATATTCCGGAAGAGTATAATTGGATTTGCGAATATGCAAATAATAATATTGCTTGGGATAAAACACGTGCTTACACTAAAGACGGCTTTAAAACAAAATTTTATCCGAGTTTATTACATGTTTATCATGAGTGGGGAAACAAAGATTGGAGTATTTGGCAATCGCTAAGTACAAAAGACGAATAAGTTTTAAAATTTTTAATATTAAGACAATAATTTTCTATTTTTACTAAAAATTTGTATTATGTTAATAAGGTTTTCTAAATATCAAGGAGCAGGGAATGATTTTATAATTATAAATACGTTTGATTCTGAAATAGAACTTCAGCAAAAGCAAATCGAATTTTTATGTGATAGACATTTCGGCATTGGTGCAGACGGATTAATGACAATTCATAAGGATAAAGAACTTGATTTTTTTATGAGATATTACAATGCTGATGGAGATGAAGGCTCAATGTGCGGAAATGGCGGAAGGTGTATTGCAAAATTTGCATTTTTAAACAATATATCCGGCTCTGAGGTAAAATTTAGAGCAATCGATGGACAGCATACTGCTAAAGTTTTTGATAAAGAAGTTTTTTTGTCTATGAACGATGTAAATAAAATTTCAAGCTTTGATGATGGATATTTTTTAGATACAGGTTCACCTCATTTTGTAACTTTTCGAAAAAACTTAAGTAGTATTAATACAAAACTTGAAGGAGAAAAAATTGCTAATGAACTTAGATTTAAACCTAATAGAACAAATGTAAATTTTATTGAAATTAAGGAATCTGAAAATTTAATTTCTACTTTTGAGCGAGGCGTTGAAGACGAAACTTTAGCCTGCGGGACTGGCGCTATTGCTTCTGCACTATCATTACATTATTCAAATAAAATTAAATCTAACAAAATTAAAATTAGTGCAAAAGGAGGAACATTAACAGTAAGTTTTAACTTCATAAACAATTCGTATCATAATATAGTATTAAGTGGTCCTGCCGAATTTGTTTTTTTAGGCGAAATTGAAATATAAAAAAGGTGAATAATTTAATAAATATCCACCCTTATTATGATTATAAAATTATGTTAAATATAATTTATTTTGGTATATAAGTTTCTGTAACTCTATCGACAATACCATTTTTTGTAACATTTAATTCTAAAATAATTTTTGTTATTGTTTTTGAATTACCTAAAAATACAATCTTTGACAATGGCAAATCATTATTATCTTCAACACCTCTAATAAAAACTTTATTATTTAAAGAATCTTCGTACTCTTGGGCATCAATTTTTAAATAATAATAATTATAAATTTCGTTAACAGCGGGTGTGTAAGTCATATTTGTATAATAAGCAACATCAGAAGAAGTTTTTTCTCCTAAGAAACCATGTCTTTCATTAAATATAGTTGAAGAAAGTTCTGGAGAGTATAAATCAGCATTAACTTTAAAATAAGTGTTTTTATTGTCCCATTTATGTGCATAAACTTTATTAAATCTCAAACGTCCGGCAACTCTTGTATCAGGTGTAATACTTGCGGAATAGGAAGTATCCCTAACATGCAAAGCTTTTCTACTTATAGTATAAGAACCTGAATAAACTTCAGAAACATTAGCTACCCTAAATGGACGATAGTTTGTGCCTTTATTTCCCTCTTTATCTACTGCAGTGTAAGTTAATTTTACCATTTCGTCAACACTACCTTTAACGCTACGTAAATAATTATCTTTACTAGCAACAAAAACATTCGCACTATCATTTGTTACAACTATTTCGGAAGTCTTGGTTGCATTATCTTCTACAAATACACCTGGATCTTTATATTTAGACCACAATAAAAGTACAGTATCTTTAGCTTCTCCATGTAAAACTTTTCCATCATGTCCTAGTATATAAATTTTGGGACCCTGAGTATCTTTGGGATTACAGGAATAAAAGAATACTGTTCCGACAACTAAAATTAAAATGCTTAATAAAAATGTTTTTTTCATAATTCACTTTTTAAATTATTTGTAAAATTAAAAATAATTAATTAAAAACGCAAATATATTATGATTTTATTGCCTTAAAAACAATTAATCATAAAAATTTCATCAAAACTACATATTTTTTACAATTCTTTTTGTAATTCCAGAGTTTTTAAAATAAAACAGATAGATTCCATTGTCCAAGCATTCTAAATCAAACTTATTAAATTCGGAATTTAAATTTAGTCTATTTATTAGTCTACCGCTTAAATCAAAAATTTCTAGGATATCATTTTTATCAAAAATTTTAATATTTACAAAATTCCCAAATGGATTAGGCCATATTTCAGGTTCTTGATTTAACTTTTTTTCATCAAAAACATAATTATTATCTAATTCGCTAATTTTAATTTCATCAATATAAAGAACAGAACCCTTATCATTTATTGTTCTAAATCTTAATAAAAGATTTTCTCCCTTAAATTCATTTAGGGCAATATTTATTGTATCAAACTCTGATGCCTCATTAGGTTTATAAACTTTAGAGTTACTATCACCTAGTACTGTTGCCATATTTTGTCCGCCATTAGCAAATAATATTTTATTAAAATTTTTCCCACAATCAACACTCGCCTCAACCAATAAGCTGTCTTTGTAAATAAATGATAAACGATTTTTGTAAGCATAAGTAAAACTAAGGAAAACATCTTCTACATTATTTGGGATAAATATTTGTGGTAAAAATAAGTCATCAACCTGTCCGTTTCTCGGCATGTAATCATTAAACTTAACACCGACTGCGGTATATTCATCATTTTGACCCCATTTTATTAAACCCCACGTGGTTTTCATATCAGGGTTAACAACAACATATTCTGAATTATTCAAGCCACTACTTAAATTTTCAAAATTTTGGAAGTAAGGTAATTCTCTTTCTGAAATTGAAAGAATTTTTTTATTAAAAGAATTATTAAATCTATCAAATTCAACAATATTTTCTAAAGGAGTTGTCGAGGCATAAACATAATTTATCCCTTCTTGTAATTGAATATCTGAAATAATAAATTCTGAAAAACTTTGAGCTTCAATTGAAATATTAACAATGCTGTCGCAAATAATAGATTCGTTTAAATAAGCTTTAAGTCTATAACCATTAATAGGATTTAATCCTAAATTTTCGACTTTTATGTTAAGTTGAATTATTCCATCATTACCACAACAAAGTTCTTCAAAATTTGAGTTTATACTTAAACTTAAATCGAAATCATCATTTATAGGCGGAATAGGAGTGTAAATTTCGGATAAATAGTTAAAAGCAGCTAATACATCAATCATACCATTTCCATAAATATTGTCTTCGCCTGGTTCACCTAAGTCAATTGCAGATTCGTATAAAGCCAATTTTAATTCATAAGCCGAAGCCATTGGAAAAGCTTCTGCCAAAAGTAATAAAGCTCCTGACACATGAGGGCAAGCCATAGAAGTACCTTGTAAATAATCATAAGAATCTGTTCCCACACAAGATCTTACGTTAATACCTGGAGCTACGACTTCGGGTTTTATTTTCAATCTCCCCTCGTCTTCCACACAAGGTGATGGACCTCTACTAGAAAAGCTTGCGATATCAAAACTCGAACTGTTTCCATTAACTGCACCAATAGACATTGGGTTAACAATATTATAAGCCAACATAGCGGGAAAACCCGTTGTTTCGGTACCAGGTCCATCGTTTCCAGCAGAAAAAGGTGAACAAATTCCTGCTGTTTCTAAAACAACAAAAATTTCAGCTTCAGGCAAATCGCAAGCACCAAAAGCAAGAGCCAAATCATAATCATAACCCCAGGAGTTATTTATTACTCGTGGAACATCATTAGTTGTACTTTCATCACCATCAGGGTTTAAAACCCAGTCAAAAACATTCATAAAATCTGTTGGTGTTAATAAATCTGAATTATTACTAGCAACAGGGTCACTTGCAATCCACTTAGCATTAAAAGCCACTCCAATAGTATCCTTAGTAGCAGGGTCTAAACCTAAAACAGTTCCTGTTGTATGAGTTCCATGACTAGAACCTGCATTATCTACTGGCTCAGGACTGCGAACACCATACCAGCATTGGCTTAAAGGGAAATAATTACCTGCAAAATTTTCGGATATAGCTGGGTGAGTAGGAAAAACTCCAGTATCCATGCTCAAAAATAAAATATTTCTTCCGCTATAACCTTTTTCCCATAGTTTATGAGCATTTATTGCTTTAATACCAGGTTCTACGCCACCAACTATTTTTAAACTTGGAATATTTTGCTTTTCTCCTTCAATTAATTTATAACGTGGGCTATTGATATCAATATATTTAATAAAAAATTGATCCGACAAATAATATAAATAACATGGCTTAATTTCTATATTTAGCATATTTACAGAACGATAAAACTTCATATTTCCGACAGCTTTACTGTCAACACTTAAAATGTAGTCTAAAACAACTGCAAACTCGCTTAACGAAATTTCGGCATTAGAGTTTAATAAATTATTAACAGATTTTACTCTATTATCAAAACTTGCTTTTTTTTCACTTAACTGCTTATCTAATTCAAAAATACTAGAATGAGAAGAAAAATACAAGTTCACATCTAAATATTCGTTTTCATTTTGGGCTAGTTCATTTATTAAAGCAGGTGATAAAACTGATTGCGAAAATAAAAACGCTGATATACAGATTAATACAATTGTGATAATAATTTTCATAACTTAATTATTTTTTCAAAAATACGAAATCTTAATAAATATAAATCAATATTTATAAAAAAAATAATTATCTTTACATTTAAAATAAAAACAATGAAAAGAGTTTTTTTATATTTACTAATATTATCAGCTTGTCTTCCAGTATTTTCGCAAGTTGAAGAGCTTGGCAACAATCCCGAAGGAGGAGGTTTTGGAGCTATAATTATAAATTTCAGAAATTTAGATAATAAACTAGCCTTATATACAGGTGGTGGGGGCGGGTTTGTTGTCAAAGATTTTAGAATTGGAGTTTATTTTAGCGGAATTTCTAATTCATTTTCAAAAAATGATAGTTTGAATACAAACTTTAAGCTAGGCTGTAGCCAAGGAGGTTTGTGGCTAGGCTATCCATTTTTTAAAAACCATAGCCTTCATGGATTAGCAGAAATGAAATTTAGTATAGGTAACACAAAACTTATTAATACAAATTGGCAACAAACCGACACTAAAATATTTTGGGGTTTTAATCCATCATTAGCTATAGAATATGATATTATGGACATTTTAAAAATAGCTTTAGGAATTGATTACCAGTATAGTTATTTCCCCAAAAAGCCAGATTTATACCCCGAATCTGCATTTTCTTCACCAGGAGTTTTTGTTTCTCTTAAATTAGGAAGTTTTTAATGCTAATTTAAAA
>CAYRQZ010000052.1:8652-17107 GCA_964426585.1 uncultured Bacteroidales bacterium
TTTTGCTTTCGATTAAGCAATCCCAACAATCTAGCAATACGCCCCGAATGAACATCTAATGGAATAAATAAAGACGAAGGCGAAATATTTTTCCATAAACCAAAATCAACACCACGGTTATCATTTCTCACCATCCATCGTAAAAACATATTTAATCGCTTCGCAGCTGAACCAGCTTCAACATTAGCTAAATGTCGCTTTGTCCGTGGCAAATGCTCGATTGAAAAAAATATTTTATAAAAATTAATTAAATTTTCATGTAAGTTATTAGACTTTGATAAAACATTTTCTAATCCACCATAATTTTCATAAATATTAGACAATGATTTAATGAAAAATGTTAAGTCTTTTGCGTTAAAGGTTCTATGAACAAAATTTTGAAAACTATTAAAATCCGATTGTGAATGATAAATTAAAAACTCGTAAGGAGAATTATCCATTAATTCCATAATTTTTTTTGAATTTTTAATTATTGACTCTCTTCGTCCCCAAGCAATAGTTGAGCTTAAAAACCCACTAATTTCAATGTCTTCTTTTTTGTTAAATAAGTGAGGGATTTGAATAGGGTCATTATTAA
This sequence comes from uncultured Bacteroidales bacterium, assembly GCA_964426585.1. Classification (GTDB taxonomy): domain Bacteria; phylum Bacteroidota; class Bacteroidia; order Bacteroidales; family ML635J-15; genus Bact-19. Next base: position 9,230 of record CAYRQZ010000052.1, read on the forward strand.
TAAAATTAGTTTGATTAAACTTATCAAACTTTTCATTCAAATAATCTTTTAAAAATTCAAAATCTAATTTTGTATTCATTATTATTTTATTATTTCTCGAAAGTATAAAAATATTTTATAATATTAAAACAATTTACTTACTTTGCAATATGTTTTTAAGCTATTTATGGAAAGGCGTTATAGTTGGCTTGTCGGCTTCAATACCATTGGGTCCTATTGGAGTTCTTTGTATACAAAGAACTTTAAATAAAGGAAAACTATCAGGCTTTATCAGTGGATTAGGTGCTGCCTTTGCAGATGTATTTTTTGCTATTGTTGCAGGGTTCAGTATTAAAATAATAATAGACTCTATAAATGAGTATCAATTATATTTAAGAATTATAGGTGGTATAGTTCTTTTATTTATGTCATATAAATTATTTGTTACAAATCCAGGTGTTCAATTACGAAAACAATTGAAAAAAAAAGGAAATGGATTATTTGGAGATTTTATTTCAATATTTGCATTAACAATTTCTAATCCAATTACTTTATTCGTTTTTGCTGGCGTTTTTGCTGGCTTTAGTATGTTTAATAAAACATCAGAATTTAATGCTGTAATTTTTTTAATAATAGGAGTACTAATTGGGACCTCATTATGGTGGTTTACATTAGCATCGGTAGTCAATACTTTTAGGTCAAAGTTCAGGCTTAGGAGAATGTTGATAATCAATAGAATAGCCGCTATTTTAGTTGCAGTTTTTGCTTTTTTTATTTTTAGTACATTATTTTTCGATAAGAGTATTTAAATTATACTATTCCCTCTCTCATCAAGTCGTGCAAATGTACTATTCCTAAATATTTATTATTTTCTGTTATTAATATTTGAGTAATATTATTGGCTTTAATAAGCGACAAAGCATTTACAGCTAAACAACCTTTATCTAAAGTTTTAGGATTTTCAGACATAATATCTTTAGCTTTTAAATTAGTAAAATTTTCCGGATATTTTTCCAACATTCGTCTCAAATCACCATCAGTAATAATACCTATTAATTCATCATTATCGCCAACTACAGCAGTTGCCCCTAGCCTCTTTCCTGTTATCTCGGAAATAATAGTTTTAATATCATCAATAATTTTAACTTTTGGTTGAAGATTATGCATATAAAGATCATCCACTCTCAAATATAATTTTTTTCCGAGTGCCCCCCCAGGATGAAAACGAGCAAAATCATCAGGTGAAAATCCTCTTAATTGCAATAGGCTCACCATAAGAGCATCACCCATTACCAATTGGGCAGTAGTACTCGATGTAGGAGCTAAATTATTTGGACAAGCTTCAGAATCTACTTTTGTAAGTAAAACAAAATCTGCACTTTTTGCTAAAAAAGAATTTTCATCGCCTACAATAGCTACCAAAATATTTGAATTACTTTTAATTAATGGTATTAAAACTTTAATTTCGGGAGTGTTACCACTTTTCGAAATACAAATAACAATGTCATCTTTTTGCACAATACCTAAATCGCCATGGATAGCGTCAGCTGCGTGCATGAAAATTGAAGGAGTCCCTGTTGAATTAAAACTTGCAACAATTTTTGCACCTATATTAGCACTTTTGCCTATACCAGTAACTATTACACGTCCTTTAGACTCAAAAATTTTGTTCACTACTTCAACAAAATCATCATTTAGGTAATTTGTTAAATTTAAAATTGATTTTGCTTCAGCATTTATAGTATCTTTTGCTAATTTTAAAATTATTTTCTTATTATTTATTTGCATTTCATTTTTATTGCAAAATTAGTATAATATTTAAAAATACTTTTTATTAAGTGTTTAAAAATACTTAATAAAATTAAAAATCATTTGCAATATTAAAAATTATATCTATATTTGAATATAAACTATTTTAGAATGTCAGACAAAGAAAAACAAATATTTGAGGTTTTAAAAAAATATTTTGGTTTCGGTAATTTTAAAGGTCAACAGAAAGAAGTTATCCTAAGCTTACTAGATGGACACGACTCTTTTGTTTTGATGCCAACAGGAGGGGGGAAATCTTTATGTTATCAGTTGCCAGCTTTAATTACAGAAGGAACTGCAATTGTTATTTCACCACTTATTGCATTAATGAAAAATCAAGTTGATGCTATGCGTGGATTTAGTTTAGAAAATGGTGTTGCTCATTTTTTAAATTCTTCTTTAAATAAAACTGAAACTGCAATTGTTAAAGAAGATGTTTTAAGTGGAAAAACAAAACTTTTATATGTTGCTCCCGAATCATTAGCAAAAGAAGATAATGTTGATTTCTTAAAAAGAATAAAAATTTCTTTTTTCGCAATAGACGAGGCTCACTGTATTAGCGAGTGGGGACACGACTTCCGTCCAGAATATAGAAGAATAAGACCGGTTGTTAATGAATTAGGAAGGACTCCCATAATGGCTTTAACTGCAACTGCAACGCCAAAAGTGCAACACGACATTCAAAAAAATCTCGACATGTTAGACGCCAAAGTATTTAAAGCTTCTTTTCGTCGACATAATTTATATTATGAAGTAAGACCAAAAATTCACACTTCAAAAGAAATTATTAGATACATTAAAAACAATCCAGGCAAATCTGGGATCATATATTGTTTAAGTCGTAAAAAAGTAGAAGAACTTACAGAAATGTTAGTTGTTAACGACATTAAAGCCTTGGCTTACCATGCAGGTATGGAAGCAGCAGTGCGTTCACGAAATCAAGACTTATTCTTAAACGAAGAAGCCAACGTTATTGTGGCAACAATAGCTTTTGGAATGGGCATTGATAAGCCAGATGTGAGATTTGTTATCCATTATAATATTCCAAAAAGTCTAGAAGGATATTATCAAGAAACAGGCAGAGCAGGTAGAGACGGAGGTGAAGGTAAATGTATTACTTTTTATAGTTATGATGATATTCAAAAACTCGAAAAGTTTATGCAAGGAAAACCCGTTAGTGAGCAAGAAATTGGCAAACAACTGCTTTTTGATACTGTTTCTTATGCAGAATCTAGCGTTTGTAGAGTTCGTCAATTATTAAATTATTTTGGCGAAGAAATGAAAGAAAATTGTGGAAATTGTGACAACTGCCTTAATCCTAAACCAAAATTTGAAGGGCAAGAAGACATATTAACTGTGCTTGAAACTATTAGCTTAGTTAAAGAAAAATTTAAAGCCGACCATATTGTAAATATATTAGTAGGTAAAAAAACCGCAGAGATTACAACTTTCAAACATCAAGAATTACCAATTTTCGGAATTGGAGGACAAGATCAATCTAGGCACTGGAAAGCTGTTATTAGACAAATGCTTATCGCTCAATTTATCGAAAAAGAAATTGTTAATTATGGACTGTTAAAAATTACTGAAAAAGGTAGAAATTATTATGACAGACCCTACTCTTTCATGTTAACAAAAGATCATAACTATGAAGATGGCGACAATGATAATGAAGCTGCTTATGGAGCTGGCGGGGCTACTGATGAAGAACTTTTTTCTATGCTTAAAGATCTTAGAAAATCGATAGCAAAAAAATACAACCTCCCACCTTATGTTATTTTTAGTGATCCTTCGCTTCAAGATATGGTAATTCAATATCCTATTACCATGGAAGAATTAACAATGGTATCAGGAGTTGGGCAAGGTAAAGCTCAAAAATATGGGAAAGAATTTATTGAAGTAATTAAAAAATACGTTGAAGAAAACGAAATTGACAGACCTATGGACTTTGTCGTAAAATCTGTCGTTAACAAATCTACTAACAAAGTATTTATTATTAAAAATATCGATAAAAAACTCTCTTTAGAAGAAATCAGCAGAGCGGTAGGTGTTGAAATGAACGAACTTATCGAAGAAATTGAAGCTATTGTTAATTCAGGTACTAAAGTCAACATTGATTATTACATTAACTCTGTCCTCGACGAAGAAGCAATCGATGATATTTTTTCATATTTTAAAGAAGACGCCGAATCTGATTCTATTGATGATGCGCTTGCTGAACTTGAAACAGAAGGATTTACTGAGGAAGAAATTAGACTTGTCAGAATAAAATTTATGTCTGAATTAGCAAATTAATTATTTTATTCTTCGATTTTTCCATTTTGGTTTATAAACAATGGACAATAAAGGTATTAGTAAAATGTAAAACGGATAAAAAATTTGAATAAGTGGCAAATGAAATAAATATTTCGACTGTTTATAAAATTTTGTAACAGGAATTAAGAATAATAATTCTACTATAAATTTTGCTAAAAATATGCTAATAAATAATAAGTAAGTCTTATTACAGAATATAGATACAAGACCTATTAAAATAATTGAAAAAGATGTACTGTAAATTAACAATGCCATAAATACAGCAAAATTATTCTTGTAAGCTTTTGTTTTAGACACCCATCTAATTCGCTGATTAACAAATGAATGTAAAGAATTTGGCGAAAAAGTTTCAACACAAGCCCCAATTGATTTAATAAAATCTACATTATGAGTTTTTGATACAGCATGTAACAAGAAAACATCATCACCAGATGAATAATTATCACTAAAAACCGAAGAAGCCTCTTTAATAATATCGGCATAAATTGCATAATTTGCGCCATTACACATAAATGGTTTTTTTAAATAGAAACCTGCCGCACCACTACCTGTCATGCTCGTAAATTCTAAAGCAAATATTTGCTCTAATATTTTATTTGAATTTTGAAACTTAACAGGACCACATAACATTTGTATATTTTTTTTCTTTAAATATCCAAGCATATACGAAATCCATGTTACCGGAACAATACAATCGGCGTCCGTAAAAAATAAAATCTCTCCTTTTGCTTTAGATATTCCATAACTTAAAGCTGCTTTTTTTCCTTTCAAATCATCAGATAAATTATATAGGCTTATTTTATCTTCAAGATAATTATTAATTAGGTCAATAGATTTGTCTTCACTATGGTCGTTAACTAAAACTATTTCATATTCTCCATTATAATGTTGATTTAAAAGGCTTTGCAATAAATTATTTATATTATTTTCTTCGTTTCTAAAAGCTACAATAATGCTAATTTTTTCAGATATAGGTTTTGTGTTATCGTTCTTGTAATAACTTGCCTTAAGGAACACAATTGTAAATACTAAAATTACTATCGCATACAAAGCAACAATACAAGTTAAAACAATAAGCATAATTATATAAAAAAATTTATATTACAAAAAAAGCCCGCACTAATAAGCTGTGCGGGCAAAATATTATAAAAATTATAATTTGTGAATAACAAGTCCAGACCGAAGTTTAGGTTCAAACCAAGTAGTTTTTGGGGGCATAATATTTCCGGTATCGGAAATATTTAATAATTGTGCCATAGAAACAGGGTAAAGAGCAAAAGCTACTTTCATTTCACCCGAATCAACACGTTTTTCAAGTTCTCCAAGCCCTCTAATTCCGCCAACAAAATCAATACGAGTACTAGTTCTTAAATCACTTATTCCCAAAATCTGGTCTAAAACATATTTTGATAAAACGTTTACGTCTAAAATATCTAAAGGGTCATTATCGTTATATGTTCCAGGTTTAGCATTTAACTTATACCAATGTCCATCAATATACATTGAAAATTCATGCAAAGCAGAAGGTTTATAAATTTCTGTTCCCATATCTTGCAAATAAAATCTATCTGCTACTTTGGTTAGGAACTCTTCTTTAGATAAGCCATTCAAATCCTTAACTACACGATTATAATCAATAATTTTTAACTGTTCATCAGCAAAAATCACAGCCATAAAGTAATTATACTCTTCTTTGCCAGTATGATTTGGATTATTTTCGGCTCTTTCTTTACCAATTCTACTAGCTGCTGCTGTTCTGTGATGTCCATCAGCAACATAGAACACAGGAACTTTTGTTGCAAATAATTCTTCGATACGCTTATTTGTATTAGGGTCGTTTATTACCCAGAAATGATGACCAAAACCATCTTCAGCAACAAAGTCATATTCGGCGGGCTGATTATTGACGATATTAGTTATAATTTCGTTTAATTCTGGCACTGCTCTATATGAAAAAAATACTGGTTCAATGTTTGCGTTAACATATTTAGTCAATATCATTCTATCCTCTTCTTTATCTGGGCGAGTAAGTTCGTGCTTTAAAATTACTTGATTAAAATAATCTTCGTAAAAAGCACAACCAACAATACCATATTGAGTGCGCCCTTCCATTGTTTGAGCATAAATATAGAATTTAGCTTCATCGTCTTGAATTAGCCAAGCTTCATTTTGCATTTTTTCAAAATTTTCTACTGCTTTTTCATAAACCTCTGCACTATGAATATCGACACCAGCAGCTAAGTCTATTTCAGCCCGGGTAACATGCAAAAGTGATTCTTTTTTCCCTTTTGCCATTTGTGCTGCTTCTTGACTATTCATAACGTCATAAGGTAAACATGAAACATTTTCAACCAAATTTTTTGGAGGACGCAATCCTTTAAAAGGTTTTACTACTGCCATTTTATTTAATTTTAAAGTTAATTAATAATTTTTCGCAAATATAGTTTTTTTGCACTAATAAAAAAATGAGTTTTATTGATAAAAAAAAAGCTGTCATTTCTGACAGCCTTAAATTTTTAGATATCAAGAATAGTTACCCAATTGAATGGGTCTTCTATATCTCCGAATTGAATGCCTACTAAAGTTTCGTAAAGTTTTGTAGATACAGGTCCTGCTTTACCGTTTTTACAATAGGTGTAGGTAATGTTTTCATCTAGGTCTTTAATTTCGCCTATTGGAGAAATAACAGCAGCAGTGCCACAAGCCCCGACTTCTTCGAAATTACTTAATTCATCAAAAGCTACGGGTCTTCTTTCGACTTTGTATCCTAAATGTCGGGCAAGTTGTTCTAGGCTTTTATTAGTAATAGAAGGTAAAATTGAAGGCGATTCTGGTGTAATATATGTATTATCTTTAACTGCAAAAAAGTTTGCAGCTCCAATTTCGTCTATATATTTTTTTTCTTTAGCGTCTAAATACATAGGTGCGCCGTAGCCTGCTTTATGTGATTTTATTGTTCCATATAAGCTTGCGGCATAGTTACCACCGACTTTATAAGTACCAGTTCCTAAAGGAGCAGCTCTATCCGAGTCGCGAACTACTGCTATTTTTACTGGGTTAAACCCTTCTTTAAAATAAGGTCCTACGGGAGTTACAAATATAACGAATGTGTATTCATCTGATGGTTGAACGCCAACTTTTGGTCCGGTACCGAACAAAAATGGGCGGATATATAAGCTTGCTCCTGTTCCGTGTGGTGGAACAAAATCTTTATTTAGCTCAACAACTTTTTTCACCATGTCAAAAAATAATTGTTCGGGAACTTCTGCCATATATATTCCACGTGCAGAATATTGTAAACGTTTTGCATTTTCGTCCCATCTAAACAAGCGAATTTTGCCGTCTTTTCCACGATAAGCCTTCATGCCTTCAAAAGCTTCTTGCCCGTAATGCAAAACAGTAGCTGCAATATGAATATTAATATGTTCTGAATCACTTACTTCAATTTCACTCCATTTGCCGTCTTTAAAAACAGAACGAACATTATAATGGGTTTTTACGTAACCAAAAGGTAGTTTTGACCAATTTAAATCTTGCATATCTATTAGTATTAATTTCCCCAAAATTAAGAATATTAGATTTATTAACCTAAAAAAAATTTATGTTTTAAAATATATAAACTATTCCCAATTTAAAATCTCTAACAATATTTCTTTTATTTCTGTATTATCAATTATTCTATTAAATTTTTTAGAGCCTAGTCCTATTGAATATACAGGCACTGGTGCTGCCGTATGCGACCATGAAGTAAAGCCAATACCTGCTTTTTCGTTT
>CAYRQZ010000053.1:0-16859 GCA_964426585.1 uncultured Bacteroidales bacterium
CAACAAATCCATACTCACTTAAAGGCAAACTGTCAACAAATAAATCTATTAAACGAAAGTTCAATAAAATATTTTACTATCTTTGTATATCAAATAGAAAAAATATTTTTATGCCCGAAAATAAACTAAACTCTAAAACCAAAAAAAAACTTTTTATTCTCGACACTAATGTATTATTGCATGATTTTAAATGTATTTTTAAATTTCAGGAACATGATATACTTTTACCTATTGTCGTTTTAGAAGAGTTGGACAAATTTAAAAAAGGTAATGATTTAATTAACTTTCATGCACGCGAATTTACTCGCAATATAGATAATTTGGCAGGCGATGATTTTTTTAAACAAGGTGTTAATTTGGGCGAAGGACTTGGAAAATTATTTATTGAAACCGGAAAACCTTTTTCTGAACAATTAAAAAATAATTTTCCTGAACATCGCCCCGATCACGTTATTTTGGCTATTACTGAGTTTTATCAAACAAATTTTCCTAAACGTCAGATTATTTTAGTTACTAAGGATATTAATTTGAGAGTTAAGGCAAAAGCTCTTGGTTTAGTTGCTGAAGATTATAAAAACGACCATGTGGAAAATTTAGAAGGCTTAAATAACGAAGTTATAAGTATTGATAATATAGATAAAAACTTAATAACCGGTTTATATGAAAATCAAGAAGGTATAAATTTTCAAGATTTTAATTTAAAAATTAATCCATATTCAAACCAATATTTTATTTTGAAAAATGGTTCTATTAGTGCTTTGTCTCATTTTAATTCTCAAACTAATAATTTTGAAAGAGTGCCTAAAACTACAGTTTACGGAATTCAACCACGTAATGCTGAGCAAACTTTTGCTATTGATGCCCTTTTGCGTCCTGAAGTACTCTTAGTTTCTTTAACGGGGAAAGCCGGAACAGGAAAAACTCTATTAGCTCTTGCTGCTGCTTTACACCAAAGACGCGATTTTCAACAAATATTTTTAGCCCGCCCAATTGTTGCTCTTTCAAATAAAGAAATGGGATTTTTACCTGGCGATGCCGAAGAAAAAATAAGACCTTATATGCAACCGCTTTTTGATAATTTATCGGTGATAAAACATCAATTCAAAGCTCAAAGCCCCGATTTTACTAAAATTGAAGAAATGTTGCAAAGTCAAAAGCTATTAATAGAGCCTTTAGCTTATATTAGAGGGCGAAGTTTGTCGAAAGTATTTTTTATTATTGATGAGGCACAAAATTTAACCCCTCACGAGGTAAAAACTATTATTACTCGTGCTGGAGAAGGTACAAAATTAGTGTTTACAGGAGATATTGGGCAAATAGATTCGCCATATCTTGATGCTCGCTCTAATGGTCTTTCGTATTTAACAACAAAAATGAAAGGACAAGAAATTTTTGCTCATGTAAATTTAGTTAAAGGAGAAAGGTCTTATCTTGCTGAATTAGCAAGTGATTTATTATAAAATTTTGAAAAAAGTTATAGTTGCAATATTGAATTGGAATGGTAAGAAGTTTTTAGAAAAATTTCTTGCAGACTTAATTGAGAAAACTCCCGAAACGCTTGCCGATATTGCAATTATTGATAATGCTTCTTCGGATGATTCATTAGAATATTTGAATAAAAATTTTCCACAAATTAAGACAGTTTTACTCGACAAAAATTACGGCTTTGCGGGGGGCTATAATCGTGGTTTAAAAAATCTTGAAGCAGAGTATTATTTACTCTTAAATTCAGATATCGAAGTTAGTGAAAATTGGTTGCCTCCTTTAATCGACCTCATGGATAAAGATAAAACTATAGCCGTTTGCGGTCCGAAAATTTTGTCGTATTACGAAAAAGATAAATTTGAATATGCTGGCGCAGCCGGAGGGTTTGTCGACAAATACGCTTATCCATTTTGCAGAGGTAGAATTTTTAATGTTTGCGAAAAAGACCAAGGGCAATACGACACAAATATTAATTGTTTTTGGGTTTCAGGTGCAGCTTTTATGGTAAGAACAGAAATTTTTAACTTAATTTCAGGCTTTGATGATGAGTTTTTTGCTCATCAAGAAGAAATCGACTTTTGTTGGAGAGTGCAAAATCTAGGGTATAATATTGTAGTTCAAACTAAAAGCGTGATTTATCATATTGGGGCTGGAACTTTACCAAAATCTAGCCCTTTTAAAACTTATCTAAATTTTAGAAATAATCTTTATATCATTGAGAAAAACATTCCGCAATATAAACGAAATAAAATTAAGTTTGTAAGGTTTTTTTTAGACCAAATAGCCTTTGTAAAAATTTTATTACAAGGAAATTTTAGAGAAGCATTTTCTATTCCAAAAGCCTATTTTCATTTTTGGAAAAATGCCAAAAAAATGAGCAAACAACGAAAAATTATTAAACCAAAATCATTAAAATACCTTAAAGGGTATTATAATAAAAATATTGTGTTTGACCATTATTTTCTAAGAAAAAAGAGTTTTAAAGATTTGAAAATGTAAAACTTAAAGTTATTGTCAAAGCCTTGCTTTTTGTTGTCTTCGAGTTCGAATATACGGTTATAATTTCACGATGATTTCGACAAATTATTTTGTTGCAATGCGGAAAACAAAAGAATATAGCTAAATATCCTTTTGAAATTTTTAAAAAACTAATATCTTCTTGCGATAATCCAATTATAGTTTCATTTGTCTTTCTTTGTATGGGCTTAACGTAGTTTGAACTGGCAACTTTCCTATAAATAGACCGCAATTTTATTATAAAAAAGCTGATAATTTCAATCTTTTTTTAATAAATCTTTTCCAAAATTTCTTTAAACTCCCTAAGAACCATAGCAGTAGCTCCCCAAATTATTTTACCATTAGAAATAAAACAAGGAGCTTGAATTTCAGTATTTCTAGCCTTAACAGTTTTTATCGTTTCGCTTTTAAGAAGCTCAAACAAATCGGCAGTAAAAATCGACTTAACTTCCTTTTCACAAGCAATAAATTCGGGAATATTTTCACAAAAACTTATTACAGGCAAAACAGAAAAACCACTAATCGGAATCTGAACAGGCGTGAGCGTTCCTATTATATTTTCATGCTTTACTTTAACTCCGGTTTCCTCAAAAGCTTCCCTTAAAGCAGTGTCAATTTGGTCTTTGTCAATTTTTTCGGTTCTTCCACCAGGAAAAGCTATTTGTCCTGAATGAGGACCAGGGTCGGGCATACGCTCAATAAAAAAAGTTTTAAGTTTAGAGTTTTCCTCAAATAAAACCATTAAAACAGCCGCATCACGGAGTTTTTTACCATAATTAAAATATTCTAGTGCATCACTTGGAAAATGTGGTATCATTTTTTGCTGAGCAGTAATGCCAGGTAATGAATTTTGTAATCTTTTTTTTAAACTATTTAATATTTCAATATTTTCAAAAGATTTAATTTGCATAAAAAATTAAGAATAAGGCTTATTCTTTTTCATGTTTAGCGTAATTATAACCCGCTTTATCATATCTTTTAAACATTACTTGTAGGCGTTTTTTAAATTGAGCATAATCTTTATCCCTAATTTGGCACCACGCTACTTCACTTAATGCAGTCATTCTTGGAAAAGCCATATATTGCAAGTGTGAAAAATCTAAGATATATTCAGCCCATAAATTTGCTTGAACGCCTAAAAAATGTTTAGCTTCTTCGGCAGTAATTGTATCAGGTATTGGTTCCCACGAATAAACTTTCTCTGTACTTGTATAGCAGCATATTGCTAGCGGTTCGTTTTCTTTATCTTCGCTTTGATAGTGATCAAAATAGCAATATTCTCCTGGGCATAAAATAGCATCGTGCCCTAGTTTTGCTGCAGCTACAGCACCTTGAGTGCCCCTCCACGACATTACAGTTGCATTTGGAGCAAGTCCACCCTCTAAAATTTCGTCCCAACCAATAATTTTTTTACCTTTACTATTTATATATTTTTCCATACGAGTGATGAAATAACTTTGTAACTCGTGTTCGTTAGCAAGCCCTTCGTCTTTAATTCTTTGCTGGCATTTTGGGCATTTTTCCCATCTAAGTTTTGGACATTCATCGCCTCCGACATGAATATATGGAGAGTTAGGAAATAGTTCAATTACTTCGTCAATTACTTTTTCAAAAAACTCGAAAGTTTTTTCGTTTCCTGCACAAAAAACATCATCGAACACGCCCCAAGTTCTACACACTTCGTAAGGACCACCAGTACAGCCTAATTCGGGGTAAGCAGCCAAAGCAGCTAAAGCATGACCAGGCATTTCTATTTCAGGAATAATAGTAATAAATCTATCCTCGGCATATTTTACTATTTCGCGAATTTGTTCCTGAGTAAAAATTCCACTAACAGGAATAGTGTCGTATTCTCCCCAATTTTGTTTAATAACGCTTCCTCTGCGTGTAGAGGCGACACTTGCTAAGTTTGGCAATGCTTTAATTTCTATTCTCCAGCCTTGGTCGTCTGTTAAATGCCAATGCAATGTGTTAAACTTGTGCATAACTAACATGTCGATGTAACTTTTAACATTTTCTACACCAAAAAAATGACGACAAACATCCATGTGCATACCTCTGTATTTAAAACGAGGGGTATCATAAATACTTACAAAGGGGAGTTTTGCTTTTTCGGGTTTTTCACCAGCCTCAATTTCGGCAGGGAAAAGTTGACGCAAAGTTTGAAAACCTAAAAATAAACCTTGATAACCCGGAGAGCTAAGTTCTATACCCTTTTTTGTAATGTTTAAATTATACGACTCTAAATCTCCTTCGCCTGAAATATTGAAGAAAATATTTGTACTATTTTTTTGTTTTTCACTGGCTAAATCTACTTTATAAACTTTCCCTAAAAATCCTTTTACAAAGTTTATAATTTTTTGAGCTTCTTCACTATTGTCGTTAAACACAATAAAAATATTATCTTTTACTTCAAATTCACCATTCTTAAACTCAAGCTGCAAAGGTTTTGGAATTAAATTGTTTTCAAACGAATAGTTTTGTTTATCTTTGCACGATAGCGTAACAGCTAAAATAAATAATAAAATAAAAGTAAATTTTTGCATTATGAATATTATTAAAAGTTATTTGCCAAAAATAGTCATTTTTATTATAATAGCTTCTTTTTCATTTTTATTTTCTTGTAATCAAAAGTCTACAAAGAAAAAAATTAATCTAAATACGGGCTGGGAATTTTATTATGAAAAAACTAATATCTGGTATCCTGCAACTGTTCCAGGCAATATTCATACCGACCTTTTTGCCAATAACCTTATTGATGACCCTTTTTATGGAGATAATGCCAATAATTTAGAATGGATTAGCAAAACAACATGGAAATATAGAAAATCTTTTGATATAAGTTCGGAATTTATTAACAGAAATCTTGAACTTGTTTTTGAAGGCTTAGATACTCATGCTGATATTTATTTTAATTCTAAACTTATTGGAAAAACAGATAATATGTTTAGAAAATGGGTTTTTGTAATTGATAAATCATTAAGAAAAGATAAATCGAATTTAATTGAAGTGGTTTTTCATCCTTCATCTGAATATAATCAATTAAAAGAAGACGAAGGGGCATATTCTATTCCTGATAATCATGGAAATACTCGAAAATCGCCCTATCAATTTGGCTGGGACTGGGCGCCAAAATTAGAAACTTGTGGAATTTATAAAGATGTGTATATTAATTCGTGGGAAAAAATGCGGATTAAGAATTTAAAAATAGAACAAAAACTTGTTAGTGATACTAGTGCCAAATTAATTGCTCACATTGAATTAGAGTCAGAAAAATTTTATAATGCTAGTATTCTAATTTCCTCACCTAATAATGAATTTGATAGCGTTTCACAAAAGTTAGATATTTATGAAGCTTGTAATTATTACAAAATAGAGTTCGAAATAAAAAATCCAGAATTATGGTGGTCTAATGGCTTGGGCGAACAAAAAATTTACGACATTAATGTTCAGGTTGAAACAAAATTTAGAAAAGAAGAAGCAAAAGCAAAAATTGGCTTGAGGAATATTGAGTTTATTAGCGAGTTAGACGAATTTGGACAAAGTTTTTATTTTAAATTAAACAATATTCCTGTTTTTGCTAAAGGTGCAAATTGGGTACCTGCCGAATATTTTAGCGCTAGTAATACAGAAAAAAACTATAAGGAATTGTTAGAGCTTGCTAAAGATGCTAATTTTAATATGCTTAGAGTTTGGGGTGGTGGATTGTATGAAAATGATGAATTTTATAATATTTGCGACTCTCTCGGAATAATGGTTTGGCAAGATTTTATGTTTGCTTGTGCAATGTATCCCTTAAACGAAGAAATGGAAAAAAACATTTCTGAAGAAATTAAATATCAAGCAAATCGTTTATACAACCACCCTTGCGTTGTTCTATATTGTGGGAATAATGAAATTAGTAATGGCTGGTTTGATTGGGGCTGGCAAAAACAATTTAATTTAACTATTGAAGACTCTATTAAAATTTGGAAAGATTATGACAATTTATTTCATAGAATTATTCCAAAAGCCTTAGCCTCTGTTGATAAATCGCGTAAATATATTCCAAGTTCTCCATTTTATGGTTGGGGGCGTGAACAATCTTTAACTCATGGCGATTCTCACTACTGGGGCGTCTGGTGGGGGATGTTAGATTTCAAACTTTTTTACCAAAAAGTTCCACGATTCATGAGCGAATACGGATTTCAAGCCTTCCCTAATTTAGAATCTCTAAAAAAGTTTTTACCTAGTGATTCTTTATACCTTTATTCCGAAAGTTTGAAATCGCATCAAAAACATAATTTTGGGTTTAAAGCAATAAGAGATTATATGGAAAGAGAGTATAATGTTCCTAATAATTTTGAAGATTATGTGTATATAAGCCAACTTTTGCAAGCCGAAGGTGTTCAAGAAGGAGTGAATGCTCATTTGTCTGAAATGCCTTACTGTATGGGGAGTCTTTTTTGGCAATTTAATGATTGCTGGCCCTCTATTTCTTGGTCGGCAATCGATTATTATAAAAAACCTAAAGCCTTGTATTATTATGTTAAACGCGATTTCGAAAATCATAGCCTTATCGTTTTTGACAAAGAAAATCTTCTTAAAGTTTTTGTTGTAAATCATTTACCCAAGACTTTCAATGCGTATTTAATAATAAATTTGAAAAATTTTAAAGGCGATATTATTAACTCTGATACTAGCTTTAACATCATTTCAATGTTAAGTTCTAATGAAATAAAATTTGAACACAATATAGAGGTAAATAAAATTACTGATACATGTTTTGTTGAAGTAATTGTTAAAAATTTTGATGGCAACAATGTTGTGTGCTCAAAATCTTTTATCTCAAATTATAAAACAACAAAATTACCAAAGGCTGACATTATTTATAAAATAAATAAGTCGGGGTCTTGTTGGGAAATTAACTTAAACTCTAATGTTTTTATAAAATCTCTTCAAATCTCTTCAAAAGCCGAAGGTCATTTTAGCGATAATTGGTTTGATTTAATTCCTAACGAAAATAAAAAAGTTTATTTTTATCCATCTGATAAAATTGATAAATTAGAGTTAAGTTTTAATTCTTTAAATAATGTTTTGAATAAAAAAAATAAATAATATATCAAAGTTTAATTTTTCTATGAATATCACAATTGTAAATCCTTCGATAATTCCTGCTTTTTTATATGGTGGCACAGAAAGGGTAATCTGGTATCTTGGGAAAGAGCTTTCAAAAAAGGGACATAAGGTTACTTTTTTGGTTTCGAAAGGTTCATATTGTGATTTTGCAAATGTTAAATTTCTCGATATAGAAAAGCCTTTAAATTCTCAAATTCCTGAAGATACGGAGTTAGTACATTTTAATTTTCCGATAAAAGAAAAAATTTCAAAACCTTATA
This sequence comes from uncultured Bacteroidales bacterium, assembly GCA_964426585.1. GTDB lineage: Bacteria > Bacteroidota > Bacteroidia > Bacteroidales > ML635J-15 > Bact-19. The sequence continues at coordinate 7,881 of CAYRQZ010000053.1, forward strand.
TTATTACAATTCATGGTAATGGTAAACCTGGGGATGTTTTTGATAAAAACACCATATTTGTTTCTGAAAATCATGCTTTGAGACATAGTTCTAAGTCTTTTGTTTATAATGGTTTAGATTGGGGCGATTATAAAAAATTCGATAAAAATATTGAAAAAAAACATTTCCATTTTTTAGGGAACGCTGCTTGGAAAGTAAAAAACTTAAAAGGAGCAATTGAAATAATTAAATCTAGTGGTGATAATCTAGCTGTTTTAGGTGGAAAAAGACTTAATTTTAAAATGGGATTTAGATTTACAGCCTCGCGAAAGGTCAAATTTTATGGCATGGTTGGTGGCGAAACAAAATTTAAGTTAATCTCGCAATCTAAGGGACTTGTTTTTCCTATATTATGGCATGAACCCTTTGGCTTAGCAATTATCGAAAGTATGTTTTATTCATGCCCTGTTTTCGGAACTCCTTACGGTTCACTTCCCGAAATCGTTAAACCCGAATTTGGCTTTATTAGCTCAAAAAAAGAAGATTTAATATATGCCATAAAAAATTCAGGAGACTTTAATGGAAAACACATTTCGGAATATGTTATTGAAAACTTTAATTCGGCAAAGATGGCTAATTCTTATCTCGAAAAATACGAAAAGGTCTTGGCGTGGCAATTCTTAAATGATGAAAATCCCAAATTTTCTTTAGAAGAAAATAATACAAATTTTAATTTAGTTTAATGGACTATTTTATTGCCATATTATTGTTTTTATTGCTAAGTGGAATAGTCTATTTTAGCAAATATTTTAAAAAATTAAACTTTAAAAATTATGTTTTTGTAATTCTTTTCGCAATAAAGCTTTTTGGCGGATTAAGCTTGTACTATATTTACTCTAATTTTTATGATACCAACACAGCCGATATTCATAAATATTTTGAAGGTGGCAAGGTTTTGTTTTCGGCGAGCAAAGAGTCTTATGCAGATTACTTTCGATTAGTTACAGGAATACAAGGTAATAAAGAGCATTTAAAAAAATATTATGACAAAACAGACCATTGGACAAGAAAATATTCCTACGGATTATACAATGATTCACGAACAGTTATGCGTTTCAATGCAATTTTATGCTTAGTTTCACGAGGAAATGTTTTTGTGCATATCGTAATTATGGCTTTTCTCTCTTTTATTGGCTGTTTTGCTTTATTTAAGTCTGTTGAAAAGCTTACAGGATTAAACAAATATCTCAATGTTTTTGCAAGTTTTTTAATCCCCTCCTGTATTTTTTGGACTTCCGGACTATTAAAAGAAGGGCTTGTAATGTTTTCTTTAGGGTTTGTTTTTTACTATATGGTAAAACTTTATTTTAAGTTTAATATTTTTCATTTGCTTATATTTTTAGTGTTTTTATTTTTACTAGGTATTTCAAAAATCTATGTTTTGCCTGCTTTATTACCTGTGATTATTTTCTTTTATGTTGGAAAAAATTTTAATTATAAAGGACAAATTATCAGCTTTCTAACGATTTGTTTAATATGCTTTTTTGCTTTTACATTTAGTGAAACACTTTTTGGCTACGATATTATTTCAACGATTTCGGGGAAGCAGAATGATTTTATAAATTATACTAGTTTAGAAAAAAATGTAGGTAGTAATTATAATTTAACGCGTTTAGAACCAAGTCTGAAAAGTTTTTTAAAACTAATACCCGAAGGATTAATTAATAGTTTTTTTCGCCCTTTTCCAACAGAAATAAATTCATTTTTTTTATTATTGTCTTTTATCGAGGTTGTTTTTTTAGCTTTAGTAATTCTTATTACAATATTTTTATTTCAAAAACCAAGTAATGAAAATTTAAGATTTATTTTATTTTCCTTTGGCTTTGTAATGTTTTTATTTGTTATTGTTGGCATTTCTACTCCAAACTCTGGTGCTTTAGTAAGGTATAGAAGTTTTGGTTTACCCTTTTTATATCTTATGCTTTTTTCTTTATGGGATTTAGGAAAACTTGTTAGAATTAAAGTTAAATTATTTCGCTAATTTGGAAGTTTTAAAGTTGATTTAAAAATTTTGTTAATTTGTCATCAGATTCTATCATGAATTTTCTTCTTAAGCGATATAAGGCTGTAATAACTGACCTTTCGGTTTCATTAATAATGAGTGCAATTTCTTGTGAAGATAGGTTTAATTTTATCAATGCACACATTTGCTTTTCTTTTTCGGATAATTCGGGGAACTTTTCTGTTAATTTTACGAAAAAGCTTTTCTCAATATTTTTAAGTTTAGCTCCCGAAAAATTTGCTGTATAATTTGAGAATAAACTTTGTGAAATTTTAATGCTTAGTTCTTTGATTTGCGGCTTGTTTTCGTCTGAGGCATATTTTAAAATTTCTTTTAAATCATCCTGAATTTCATATAATGAGTCGTTTTTTTGTTGGATAAAAGTAGAGAGGTTTTGCAAATCTTTATCGTTAAGTTTATTATCTTTTTGAGACGCTAACATAGAAATTTCTGCTGTTTTCTTTTTTGTTTTAGTTCGGTAAAAAAACATCATAATTATAGCTAAAATCGCTATTAAAATCGTTATGAAAAAGGCTAATTTATATCTGTAGATATAAACTTTTTGTTCTTTAAGTTTAGTGTCAGTTTTAAAGTTTTTTGAGACTTCAGCTTTTCGTAATACATAGTTTTTGAGAGCTAAATTAATTGGGTTTATTGCTAACTCTATTCGTTTTGAAATATTTTCGTCTGAGACTATTATTTGCGAAAGAGAGTCTTTATATGAATTTGAAATTTTTTTATAAGCTTGAGCAGAGTTTATGTCGTTGACTTTGAGATAGGTTTCATATTTTTTAGAGTAAAGTCTTTCTAAAGTTTTAAAATCTTTTGTCGTTAATGCTGTGCTAATTGCACTATCTAAAATAATTAAACTTTCTTTATATGACTGTAATTGATATGCTACTCCTGCCCAGCCTTCATAGACAGATACTATCCAAGAGGAATTATGTGATAATTTTGCAAATTTTACTGCTTCTACGTATACTTCTTTTGCGTTATCTTCTTGTTCTAGAAGAGAATAATAACTACCAACAGCGTTGTAGGTTCGAACTTTATTAGTATAATATTCAATTTTAATTTCTTCCCAAATTTGCTTTTTCTTAACTGAACTTTTGTTTGAAAAGTAATTGTCTATAATTTCAAATTTTCTTTTATTTTCATTAAAATAAAAAGGGATAGAATCTGTATAATTACAATCAAGAGAGGCAGAAATTTTATAATTATTCGATTGAATTTGTTTGAGTATAGTAGTGATTCCAGAAAAATCTATTTCGGATTGTGCTAATCTAAAATAATATAGTGCAGAATCGCAGTTGCCCATTTCTTGAAAAGCAAGCCCAATATTATTATCTAATAACGTATAAACTTTGGAATTTACAAATGTTTTTGTTTGCCTATAAATATTAATCGCCTGTTTGTTCATGCCATAGTTTAATAGGATATTTCCAGCATTAATGAAAAGATAATAGCTTTCTATCGATGTTGTAGGCTCCAAAATATATAATTCTATTGCTTTAGAAATATTCAGCAAGGCTTTAAAATCATCTTTTTTTCTATATTGATAAAACTCTGATAAAAAACCATACAATCGTATTAGATCAACTGTATTATTGCTATGTATAAGTTTTTCTTCTAATTGATATGCCAGAACTTCAGCCGAATCTGGATTATGGTTAGAGAAGTCATTTAATAAATCAAATTCTTTTTGATATTTTAAGCTTTCAGTTGTATTATTTGTTGTGTTGTTTATATCATTTTTATTTTTTGTACAAGAAGTAGTTATTAATAAAAATATAACAAAAGCTAAGATAATGACTGCCAGATGCTTATATGTCAATGCTGTTAATTTCATATATAGTTATAATAGCAACAGTAACAATGTGATTGAGCAAAATTAATTAAATATTTGATTAAATCCAAATATTTTTTGACACATTGTAATTTGAGTACGAAAAAATTTTTCAAACTTTACAAACTCAAATCTTCACCCCATCTTTTATAATCAGTTTTTATTTCAATTAAATCTAGTAATCTATTTGTTACATTATCAACTAGTTCGTCAATATTATTTGGGTTAGAATAAAACGAAGGCGAGGCAGGAAAAATAATTCCACCGCTTAGGCTAATTAGTTCCATGTTTTTAATATGAATTAAATTAAGCGGACTTTCTCTAGTAACAAGAATTAGTTTTTTTCTTTCTTTTAGGCAAACATCAGCGGCTCTAGTAATAAGACTGTCGGAGTATCCATGAGCTATTCGCCCTAAAGTTCCCATGCTTGAAGGAATAATTATCATAATATCAGCAGGAGATGAGCCAGAAGCAAAGCCAGCATTAAAGTTTGAATTATCAAAAATTTTAAAAACTAATTCCGCAATAAAAAAATCTCCTAACTCGTGGCGGCAAACTTGTTTTCCCATTTCTGAAAAAACAAGCGAGACTTCAAAATTATTATTGTTTTGTAATATCTGAAGTTTTTGTAATAATGATTTAGCATAAATACTTCCTGAAGCTCCTGTAATTGCAATAAGAATTTGTATTTTTTTATTTTTCATTAAAATTCGTATTTAATTGCAAAGCTTAAATTATGATTATATTGACCTCTATTGAACCAATAAACTTGACCTCCTGGGTGTTTTCTAATTGGTAAAAATGGAAAAGTATATGAAAATCTTGTATTTACGCACCAATGTTCGTTAAGATAATAATTTAGACCAAAGTGGTTTGCAATTTCGTATTTTGTAAATACTCGACTTCCTGTTGGCAAGGCTGGTCCATGTCCGAAATCATCACTTCCTTTTATTAAATATGCAGCCGAAAGTCCAAATTCTATAATAAAATCATTTGTAAAACTATAATCTATTAAACTTGGGATTTTAAACTTTTCCAATTTATAATTTACCATAACCGGAAGTTCAATATAATCTAAATTAATTGCATAATATTTAACAACGTAACCATATTTATCTTTGGTAACAGCTTTACTACCTTTACGTTTGTATTCTATGCTTAAAGATGTTCCCCATTTGTTATTATAAGTATTTCTAACAAAAAAGCCACCTAAGGGCGAAATTTTATGAAAGCCACCGTAATCGTCGCCGTCAACTTGCGATAAAGTTGTGCCTATTGTTATTCCACCATAAAACGATTGTGCATTTATTTTTGCAGTTATAAATATTGTTAATATTGTGATAAAAATAACTTTATTCATTTATTACTTTTAACATTTCGACTTGTAGAATTTCTTTTGTATTTTCATCATAAACAAATGCAACTATGTTGCAATTATTTATTTTCCAGTCTTCTTTAATTTTTAAAGAATAGGATTTGCTAATCTTGTCGCCGATATTGGATTCGTTGCTATTATTTTTAATAATATCTCCAAAATTTCCATTAAATCCTGCTCTAAGCACATGATTATGTTCGTAGTTTTTTAATTTATTTGGGCTTGCCGAATAGTCAGTTTGCCATTGAATAATATCATCTTCTGTTAAAAAAACTATTAAACCAATCTTTTTAGAGTTTTTGATATTAGTAATAACTTGAATGTTTGCATTAATATTTAAATCAGTTTCTGAATAATTTGAAGTGATTTCTATATTATATTCGGGGAATACCGAAATCAAATTAGCAATTTCATTTGCCCAGGACCATGGAATTTTAAGTTTGCCTGAGTTAAGGCTATTAACCAAACCAATAGGTAAGGCTAACTCACCAAAATAGCCTATACCTTCGTCTCTACCGCCATAAAAATCGCCAATATCTGTTCTAAAATCATAATGAAATGGTTTTGATGTATCGTTTGTTTCGGGCATAGCAAAATACGTGGCATGAATTGCAACTGGGACAATAGCCTCTCCGTATTTTTCAATAAGTTGGTCTACTGTTTTGTGTGCGCTTGGACAATTTCCACAAGTATGACCTGTGAAATCTATAATTAAATTTTTACGTCCATTCCACACGACAGCATCATTTTTTATAAACGGCTCTTCAATTTTATCACATGAAATAAAAGAGTTTAAAATAATTATAGATATTAAAAATAAGAAATATTTTGTGTTCATTTCAATAAAATTTTAAAAAGTTGAAGATATTGATAAACTTATTCCATTCGATGCGGGTACGTTTCTACATACACCTCCTACACACATTACACCTGCACGTGTTTTGCCATAAGTCAACTGTATTCGTGTTGAATTATTTATATAACCAAAACCGAAATTATAATAATGTGGTCTATGGTTGATGTCAGAGTTTCCATAATTCCAATTATCAATAATTGTAAAAAACCAATTTGGGATAGTTAGTTCAAATAAAGCTAGTGCCCAGTTTCCTTCATCTTGCTTAGTGTATAAATGTTGAAGTTCTGTTTTTAAGGCAAAACTAGGTTTAAATTTATAAGTAATGTCTGCAATAGCAATGTGTGCATTAACATTTTCATACCCTGTTTGCCCGCGAAGAATATTATAATTATACAATAAATTTATATAAGATAGATTAGTGTATAATTTTTTTGTCCATCTTTTATTTATTTCGATATTTATATCTTGATAATAAAGTTCGTCTCCGATAGAGAAAAAATTGCTAGTATAACCCAGAGTACCTGGCGCATCCATTGGTAAGCTGTCGTTAAATGGTAACTTATCAATATTATGAACTCTGGAATAATTGGCAAGAATTGAAGTTCCGTATTTTCCGCCGAGAAGGCTTTCTTTAGGAATTTTATACATAATTTCTGCTTTTGCCCCCCATTCTCCGTTTGGTTGGCTTGCATAAGGATAATATGCTGGCAGTGTATATACGTGATTTCTTGTTAGTTCGGGCAGAACATTTATATTCAAATCTGTTAAACTTGCATTTCTATCACTTCTAAAAGCCATATTGTCAACCCATTTTGTGCTTAAAATAATTCCTAGCCCTTGTTTTGAATAACTTGTATTAATTAAAAAAGCTTGACCAGATTTATAAATAAATTTATTGTCGGCATTTGGATCAGGTATTTTATATGAGTACTCAGAGTTTAAGGCAAGTCCTTTATATCTAATATCTATTCTACCAGATGAGGCTCCAACGTTATTCGGTAATTTATAAATAGGGCTATCATCTTTTTGAAACTTTGAAACAAAACTTCCGCCGAGGTTAATTTTTAATTCTTTTTCTGCGAAGCTTTCAATTAAATCGTTGAATTGTATTTCACCATCAAAACCTTTAATAATACCGGGACCATTTTCCCAGTAAAATCTTTGTTTTGCTATTAAACCTTTTAAATAAATACCATTTATCGGATTATATTTAACCCTAAAACCGTTTAAGGCATTATCTACGCCAAGCATTTTTTCTTCATAAGATCTTAACACCATGCCATTTCCGAACTGTTCGTAAAAGTTTCCAACGGTAAATTCAAATTTATCTCTTGAAAAATTTGCAAAATAATAAGGAAGCCCAATTCCGTCATTTTTACCGCCTGTGTTAGGATAACCTAAAATAGAGTTCATATAGCCTTCGAAACGCAAACCTGCTGAAAAATCGCCAAGGCTGTATGTGAAATTTGCCCAAGAATTTGCTAAAGTTTTTTCAATAGGTGCTATTGCTCCTATTATTGAGTCTGTTGTGTAATACTGAATGTCTGTTTGGAAATTCCCGGATACTTGTCCATATTTATTATCATTTTCATTTTGAGAAAAAGCAAATCCCAATATAAACAAGAAAATTATTAATATAACAACTTTTTTTATCATATAACTTAATTTGATTGTCTGAATTTTACAAAAATAAATAAAATAGGAATAAGAACTAAATTTCTTATTCCTATTTTTTATAAAGAATTACTAAAACAATTACTATATTGCTTGTCCTTTTGCTACTTTTTTGATATTTTTAAAAGTTTTGACTTCGTCTCCTTCTAAATATGAGGTATGTTGCCAAACAATTTTTCCATTTGCATCAAGTAAGAAAGTGTGTGGGATATTACCTACATTCATAGCTCTTTTAAAGTCTCCGTTTGGATCTAGATATACAGGAAATTCCCAAGCTCTTGCATTTACAAAAGGAGCGACAGAACTTTCGCTACGTGCATTATCAATAGAAATAGCAATAATTTTAACACCAGTTTCTATTACCCAGTCGGCATATTCTTCGTTAAAAGCATTTAATTCTTTAATGCAAGGCTTGCACCAAGTTGCCCAAAAACTAATAATAACAGGTTTTCCATTATTAGCAATAATGGATTTTGTATTAACAGCCTTTCCTTTAATGTCTTTAATCATCACCGAAGGTACTTCTTGAGAAAAAACTGAAAGTGTGAAAATTATTAAACAAAATAATAAAATAGTTTTTTTCATAATTTAAAATTTTTTGAAGAATAATATGTTTTCATCGTATAAACAATTTTTAAGCCAAATTTTTTAAAAAAACCGGCGAACCGGTTTTTTTAAATTTATTTTACTAAAATCATTTTATGACTATCTATTTTATTGTCTTTTGTAACTCTAACAATATAAGAACCAGCTTCAAAAGAACTCATATCTATTTGATTATATTCTAAAGCATTAGAAATATAATAAACTTCTTGACCGATATTGTTAAAGATTTGAATTTTTGCATTTTCAGCAAAATTTACATTTAAAATATTGTTTACTGGATTAGGAAATACTTTTGTCTCTATTGTTTTAATATCAATATTTTCGGTAGGAGTAGTGATCAACTGAAGATTATCAGCTAAAAACACAAAGTGGTCATTACCAGTATACACTAATGCGATATAAATTTCTTGTCCGTCATAAGCTGAAAGGTCTTTAGTAATTGCTGTCCAACTTGCTGGAACTGTGGCTTCAGCACCAATAAAAGTAAAACTTGCGGGATTATTGTCTGTTGTAGAAACGGCAACTCTATATTCTTCGGCACCCCATTGTATAGTTGCAGACTTTGCATAAAATTTAAAACT
>CAYRQZ010000054.1:0-16840 GCA_964426585.1 uncultured Bacteroidales bacterium
ATAAATCAAAGAAAATAGACTATTTATACAACTTAACTATTCATTTTAGTTTAAGCGATTAGCAAATTTTGATGATTTTCGTCTGAATAGACTTGATTTTTTCTTTTTATTAGTATTTTGTTTAGAATTATATTTCTCGGAGGCACAAACTAAATTAGAATTTAAAGGTTTATCGGAAGGTTCTAATAAGTCTTTACCGTTTGTAGCCCAACCTAAATCAAAACTTAATAAGCTAATATTTTTCGGCATATATTTATTTGCATTTTTAAAATCTTTTTCATACAAACAATGAATAATCCCGGTATTATCAACAGCCATATCAGAATAAGCTGCAACTCCTTCATCTAATGTTTTATAAATAGGGAAAGTTAACCCCTCGTCGTAACTAATTCTAAGAGTAAGATTAGACCTTTCGCGTTTTGGTGCAGCATTATTAGTTGTAGCTCTTCCCAATTTAAAAGGAGACATTCTACTATCGGGATTTGTAAAAATTATTCTATTTTTACTTTGATATGGCTTAACCGAATATCTAATCATAGAAGCATGGCAAATAGGTTCGAAGAAATTGTCGGAATAAAATGGTTTTTCTCCTTTACTAATTCCATCGGAGCTATAAGAAATTATTCGTCTATAATTAATAGACTCGTTTCTCATATTAAACATTACAGTTCCGTCAGCAAGTTCGACACAATTGGCTTCATTTGGAAAAACTAGTGTATCATTATTAGGGCTAATAATATCTCCCATATTCCAAGATTGTCCAAAATCATCGCTATACAAAACTGCGGTAATCGAAGGGTGATGTGGGACAGATTTAACAATAGAGTCTTGCATATTTCCTTCTGAAAACCAAATAGGCACTAAAAGTCTTCCAGAAGTGAGTTGTGTTCCATGTCCGGGACCTGTTGCAACAACCCTCCAGTTGTATTTTTTCCTAAATTCTTGAATTGGAGGTGTTATATTAATAGGGCTTTGCCAAGTTTGCCCTTCATCTATACTGCAAGTATAATAAACGATACTATAACCGACAGTATAAATTAAATGAATTTTATCTTCAAAATAATCAATTATAGGAACAGCATTTGAACAAGTTGCATTCCCATAATCAGCAATAACTCTCACTTCAGACCATGAACTACCATTATCTTGACTAGTTCTCATAACAATATTTGAAGGGTCCCAATCGCCACCATTGCCTTTACGTCCTTCGGCAAAGGTTAAAATGGCACCTTTTTTTGTTACTACAATTGAAGGAATTCTGAAAACAAAATAACCAGAAGCCTCAGGATTAAATATTATTTGACTTTTATATGAGCTAACCAATTGAGAATAAGCATCCGAACAATATAATAAGAAGAATAGACTAACACTAAAAATAAAGAAATTTTTCATAAAAATTATTGTGTTATAAAAAAGTAAAAATATTCTTTTTTTCATTATAAAACCAATATTTAATTTATTTTTGCAAAAAACTTATAAATAGTGATTACAGTCGTATTAGGAGCAAGTACCAATCAGCGTAGATATTCCTACAAAGCTGTTGAAGTTTTGTTGGAAGCAGGGCATAAAGTCATTCCTATTAGCCTAAAAAAAGGGAGCATATTTGGCTTAGATTTACAAACTAACTATCCTTTAGACGTTAAAATTGATACTGTTGCCATGTATTTAAGTGTCGAAAATCAAGAAAAGTATTACAATCTATTGTTAGAAAACCCTCCTCGAAGGGTGATTTTCAACCCAGGAACATACAATCCAGAATTTCAAAAAATGTTAATTGATAAAGGAGTTTTGGTTGTAAACGACTGTTTATTAGTGATGATGAGCAGAGAAATTTATGCAATATAAATTTTTAAAAAAAAATTATAGCTTTTTATTAAATATTTTATATTTTTGTGAGCTAATTTGAATTTAAGAAAGTGATTAATAAATCAGAGCAAAATAGCAATTTTAATCTAGACAATCTTTTAGATTTAATTTACAGATATAAGTTCAGTTTATTTGTTATTGGGCTGTTTGCATTAATTATTTCTATCATTGCTTGTTTTGCAATACAACCTAAATATAAGTCCACAGTAATTTTATTTCCAAGTTCTTCAAGTAGTATTTCTCAAGCTATTATTACAGAGAGCCAACAAAAGAAGGAATTATTGAGCTTTGGTAAAGAAGAAGAGGTTGAGCAATTAATGCAAGTTTTATTGTCATCAGAAATTAGAAATAGGATAATAGAAAAATATGACTTATTTCGCCATTATAACATAGACCCTCAATCCAAACATGCTGTTTCTCGTCTTTACAAAAAATATAATTCTAATATAGATATTTCCAGAACAGAATTTATGTCAATTAGAATTGATGTTTTAGATATTAGTCCTGACACAGCTGCACTAATTGCCAACGATATTGCGGCATTAGTTGATAGTATTATTTTTAACATTCAAAAGGAAAGAGCTAACAAGGCTTTTTTGATTGTTGAAAAAGAGTTCTTCGCTCAAAAACAAAAAATAAAAAATATTGAAGATTCTCTTTCTTCGCTTAGCAAACTTGGGGTTATTGACGTAAAATCGCAAACTGAAATGTATAGCGAGCAACATGCTATTGCTATTGCTCAAGGCAACGAAAGAGCTAAAATAGAAATAGAAAAAAAATTGGAAATTTTAGCAAATTACGGAAGTATTCAATCTATTTTAAAAGAACAAATGTTTGAAGAGGTTAAACAACTAGCTGTTCTAGAAGCAAAATATAGAGAAGCTAGAATAGATTTAAAACAAGATTTACCTAACACATACATAGTAAGCCCAGGTGAAATTGCTGATAAAAAACATTTTCCTATTTATTGGATAATTATTGGAGTGTCAGTTTTGTCGGCTTTAACATTTTCAATGATTTTAATTATTTTATTTGATAAATACATAAAAAAAAAAGTAAATTTTAACATCTCTATAGAATTTAAAAAAAAAATAACAGAGTTTGAACTACCAAAATATGAAGTTATGGAAAATTATTTTAAGACAAAGAACATTTTTAATTTAATATTAAAATGGAAATGGCATTTATTGATCTTTATTGTAATAATTGGGATATCAAGTATTATTTTTTCGTCTCCATTTTTTATTAAACCAAAATTCAAATCTAGTGCTATTGTTTACCCTGCCAACTTAGCCCCTACCTCAGATGAATCAGAGAGCGAACAAATGTTGGAAATTTTAAATAGTGATGATATTAAATTTTCGATAATAAAAGCCTTTGATTTATATTCTCATTATAAAATTAAAAAAAATGCTAGTAATTCTACTTGGAAAGTTTTAAAATATTATGATGCTAACATAAATATTCAAAAGACACCAAACGAAGCTATAGTCATTAGTGTTACTGATATTGACCCTCAAATTGCTAGCAATATTGCAGACTCAATAATAATGCTTTACGATAACTTTGTCTTAAAATTGAACACCAATAAATCTCAAGAACTTGTTAACATTTATGAAAAACAAATGTATATTAAATTGATTGAGGTGGATAGCTTAGGTGAAATTTTAAAAGATTATCAAACAGAATATGACTTATTGGACATGAATGCACAAGTGAAAAAATATACCGAAGCAATTGCTAATGGTCGTAGTCTAGATCAAGCTAGAAAAGTTCTTGATAATTGGAAAGAATATGGTGTTGATTTTAGGAAAACAGACTCTTTATATTATTATGCCCTCATAGATTATAGAAATTATAAAAGAAAATACGAGGAGTCTTTCAGAGATGCTCATAAAGTTCAAACTTATTCACACATTATTTCAAAACCCTTTCCTGCCGATAAAAAATCATCACCAATTCGTTGGCTCATTTTTTTATTATCAACTTTAGGTGCTTTTTTTGCTGGAGTTATTATCATTTCATTTATTGAAGGATTTAAAAAATCTGAATGAGTTTTTTCCAAAATAAATATAAATTAATAGCATTTTATGCTATTGCCTTTCTTTTTATAATTATTAATGCTTGGATAATTATAAAAGAAGGAAATTTATTATTTAACTTATTTCCAATAATATTGATTGTTTTTTTAGGAATATTTTTTGCACTAGACAAAGTATTATTACTCTCCGTTTTTTTAATCCCTTTTTCCATTCCTTTACAACTTATTGTCCCTGATTTAGGTTTTAATATTGATTTGCCAACTGAACCAATTTTTGCTGGAATATTATTTATTTTTATTTTAAAACAGCTTTTAGAGAGAAACTTTGATAAAGCGTTTTTACGACATCCGATTTCAATATCTTTATATATTTATTTAGCATGGCGTTTGATAACAGTATTTACTAGTACAATGCCAGTTGTCTCAATTAAATCATTTATTGCAAGTTTATGGTTTATTATTCCTTTTTACTTTTTAATTTCTCAGCTTTTTAAAAATCAAAAAAAAATACACACCTTTTTGTGGCTTTATATAATTCCATTTATTTTTGTTATTTTATATACTTTGATAAATCATGCTAGCAAAAGTTTTTCTCAAAGCACTGCTAACTATATAATGAACCCTTTTTATAACGATCATACTTCTTACGGAGCTGCTTTAGCAATGTTTATTCCAATTTTAATTGGATTCATTTTTTCAAAAAACATAAAAAAAATAGTAAAGATACTGAGTATAATAATTTTAGTTTTATTTATTATTGCAATAATTCTATCCTATACTCGCGCTGCTTGGTTAGGTTTGATTATTGCTTTCGGAGTTTATTTAATTTTAAAATTAAAAATTAAATTAAAATTTATTGTTACGGTCTTAGTCATTGTTTTTGGCTTATTTTTTAGCTTCCAAGAACAAGTTTTTATGTCCTTAGAAGGAAACAAACAAGATTCATCGTCTGACTTTTCAAAACATATAAAATCTATTAGTAATATATCTACAGATGCGTCAAATCTGGAACGTATAAATCGTTGGAGTTGTGCTGTTAGAATGTTTAAGAAAAAACCTGTTTTTGGCTGGGGTCCAGGAACATACCAATTCAAATATGCTCCATTTCAGTTTTCTTACGAAAAAACTATTGTTAGTACAAATGCAGGCGATAACGGAAATGCCCACAGTGAATACCTTGGAGAACTTTCCGAATCAGGACTATTAGGAACTGTTACTTTTGTTACAATTATATTATTAATTTTAATTACCGGGGCAAAAGTTTACAAAAAAGCAAAATCACAACAACTTAAAACCCTAAGCCTTTCGTTACTTGCAGGACTAATCACCTACTTTATTCATGCCATCATGAATAACTTCCTTGATATTGATAAAATAGCAGTTCCTTTCTGGGGTTTTGTTGCTGCTTTAGTTGCTATCGATATTTATTTGATTAAAGAAGAAAAAGAAGAAGTAATTCCAGAATAACGCATTTATTTCCCAACTAAAATTATCATGCCGGGAGGAATTTATATTCATATTCCATTTTGTAAAAGTAAATGTTCGTACTGCGATTTTTGCTCAATAGCTGTAAAAAATTATATTCCACAGTTTTTGCAAGCACTAAATAATGAATTTATATCAAAATCTCAAAACTATAAAAACATTGAGTTCTCTAGTATTTATTTTGGTGGTGGTACGCCATCTATTTTAAAAATTGAAGAAATAAATCAAATTTTTGAAACCTTAACAAAACATTATCAATTTTCAGTAGGCTGTGAAATTAGTTTTGAGGCAAATCCTGATGATCTAAGTATTAAGTATTTAAAAACATTAAAACAAACGCCTATAAATCGATTAAGCATCGGACTTCAAAATTTAGATGATAACATTTTAAAAATAATGAGACGAAGGCACACTGCAAAAGATGCTATTGAATCAATTTTAAACTCTGCAAGCATTGGTTTTTCAAATATTAGCGCCGACATTATTTACGGTATTTTCGGCATGACAAATAAAATTTTTGAAAATCAACTAAAAGAAATTTGTAGTTTGCCAATAAACCATATTTCGGCTTACCATTTAGGAATTGAAAAAGCAACACTTTTATACAGAATGCTTAAAGAAAAAAAGTTTTTTGAAATTGATGATGCCCAAAGTTTCGAGCAATATCAAATTTTAATTAATATACTTTTAGAAAAAGGCTTTGAACAATATGAGATTTCAAATTTCGCAAAAAATAAAATGATTTCTAAACACAATTCTTCGTATTGGAATAGTTCTTTATATCTTGGTTTTGGTCCGTCTGCACATTCATTTAACGGGAAACAAAGATTTTATAACACTTCAAATATTAAAAAATATATAGACCTTGGTTTAAGAAATATTTTTTCACTAGAACATGAAAACTTGAGTGCAAACGACATTATAAATGAAAGATTAATGCTTTCACTCAGAACCACAAATGGTTTAAATTTAGAAGATTTTAAAAATGAATTTGGAGAAAAAGAATTTTCGCGACTAAATGCATCTATTTCAAAACTTAATAAAGATTGGTTTCTAATTTCTCAAAATTATTTAAAGCTAAACACCAAAGGTATGTTTGTTTCGGATAATATTTTAACTAAATTATTTAAATAAAAAAAAGAGACTGTACAATTACAGCCTCTAAAATGGAATGTTTCCAATAAGCTTTATAAAAACTCAAAAATTTTTTCTAAAATTGCCTCATCAGGAGAAAATTCGGGTAATAAATTAATAATTGCTTCGTCTTCATCAAATTTACTAAAATCTATTAACCATTCTTCGGTATATTTGGGCAATTCTGAATTAAAAATGTAATAATAAATGTAGCTGTTCACCATAGGCAGGTCTGTTTTATTTTCAATAAAAACGCATTTATTATTATATTATTGTTTAAACCGATAATTTATTTTTATTTTTTTTCAGAAATTTTCAGAATAAATACTTTCCCAGTTATTGCTTTGATTTTGACTTTATAAAGCTCAAAATTCCTTCTAAAACGGTTGGGCTAATTGTATTAGAATTTTTATAATATTCTAAAATATCGCCTGTTTCAGAATCCTGAAACAAGTGATTAAGTCCTTCATAAATAACAATATGTGAACCAATTTTTTTCAAATATTTTTGAATAGCGAAAATATTATCCGCACAATTAACTTGTAGGTCCTTATCACCATTAATCGCATATACGCTAATTTTAATTTTCTTTAAATATTTTTTAGGGTCAATTTTTGTAAAATATTTCATCCAAGGAGAAGAAAGTTGCATAACAGCAGTATTTATAGCTTGGTCATTAATTTTATATTTATTTCTTTCTTCTTCGGTAAATATTTTTGAATACTTTTCATACCTAATTTTTATTTCTTTACGCAATTTTACTAAGTCATAGTTTTTTGTGGCAAGATTTAGTAACTCTTCTTGCATTTCTGCTAATATTTCTATATGCTCTTGGGGCAAGTCCATAGATTTATTTATATCTTTTAATTGAGTAATAAGTAATTGTTTCATCGGGACACCAGGACCGGCAAGGCTAATTATAAACTTTAAGTTTTTCGGATTTTTTGCAGCCAACATAAAAGCGATAAGCCCACCTTCGCTGTGTCCTAAGATTCCAATATTATTTATATCAATATTTGGATAATTTTTCATAAAATTAAAAACAGCTTCAGCATCAGTCATAAAATCATAAGTTGTTGAATTTGCAAAATTTCCTTTTGATTTTCCGACACCTCTATCATCATATCTGAAAACAGCAATTCCATTTCGGCAAAGATAATCGGCAATAACTAAAAATGTTTTATGTCCACCAATTTCTTCATTTCTATCTTGGGGTCCTGAGCCTGTGACTAAAATTACTAAAGGATATTTTTTTAAAGTATCGGGAATTGTCAAAGTCCCGCACAAAACAGAATTGCCTTCTTTGTTATCAACACAAATTTCTTTTTCTAAATATGGAAAAGGAGGTTTGGGGGTTTGAGGTCGTTGTAAGAACTCAAATTCAGAATTATCTTTGATTTCCATTTTTAAGTCTATCTCAGCTTTTCCCTGTTTCCAAACACCTATAAATTTTTCGGAATTATCAATTCGTTTAACAAAAAGACTAGCTGGAATTTTATTAAAAAAGCAAGCTAAACTGTCCTCATCATAAAAAATAGATGTGGAAGGCATGGCATACAGAAACTGTTCTGGTACAAATAAATTAGCAATATTATTTTCAATAGATACAATTATTTCAATAGTATCTTGAGTAGAAATAATATTTCCTTGAAAAAATATTTTTGTATCAATTTGTTGAGAAAAAAAATTGGCAGAAAAACATAAACTGATAAAAGTAATTAAAATAATTTTTTTCATAATTAAATGTTTTCTCAAAATTATAATAAATATCTAATAAAAAGGTATTAAAACCAAAAAATTAAATAATAATTTCTATAAAAAATATTTTCCTATTTGATAAATGGCAAAAGAAACAACCCAGGCTATTGAAGTAGTGTAAACAGCGGAAAAAATAGCCCATTTTAATCTTGAGGATTCTTTCCAAATAGCAGAAAAAACGGCAATACAAGGGAAATATATGAGTATAAACATAATAAATGACAGAGCAACGACTTTATTATACACTTTTTGTCCGGCTTTTTCGCCAAAAGGATATGTTTCGGCTTTAAGTTTATTTTGTAATGAGCCATTTTCTATGTCATCGCTAGCTTGATAAAGTACTCCCATTGTAGATACAGTAATTTCTTTACCTGCAATGCCAGCTAAAATGCTCACACTCATTTTCCAGTCGAAACCAAGTGGCTGCATAGCAGGTTCTATAAAATGCCCTATTTTACCAATATAAGATTTTTCGTGAGCTTCGCTTCTTTTTTGAAACTCTAAATCGTGAATTATTTTGTAGTCTGGTTTTTCGAGTTGTTTTTCTTTAACTATTAAACTATCATAATCCTTGGAGAAATCAATATTTTTGGGGAAATACCCAAGAAGCCAAATAATAATTGAACCAATAAGAATGACCCCACCAATTTTTTTAAGATACTCTTTGCCTCTATCCCAAGTGTATGTAAAAAGTAATTTAGCCGTAGGTTTTCGGTAAGGCATTAATTCCATCACAAAAGGAGCTTCTTTTTGCTTTAAAATAGTTTTACTAAAAAAGCGTGAAACAATTAAAGCCAAAATAATTCCAAACATATAAATGCCAAAAAGCATTAGCACAGGGTTTTTGGGAAAGAAAGCCGAAATCATTAAAATATAAACGGGTAATCTAGCAGAACAAGACATGAAAGGCAAAATCATCATCGTTAAAATTCTGTCACGTCTATTTTCGAGAATTCGAGTACTCATAATAGCGGGGACAGTACAACCAAATCCCATAATCATTGGGATAAAAGATTTTCCGTGCAACCCAATTTTATGCATATACTTATCCATCAAAAAGGCAGCACGAGACATGTAGCCAGTATTCTCAAGTATTCCGATAAAAAAGAAAAGAATAAAAATGTTTGGCAAAAACACTAGTATTCCACCAACTCCATCGATTGCTCCATCTAAAACAAGATCTTTAAAAAAACCAGGTGCCATTACTTTTTCCAAATAAACTGTAAGCCATTCTACTCCGTTTTCTAACCAAGTCATTGGGTATTTTCCTAATTCGAAGGTCGAAAAAAAAGTTAAAGCCATAAAAGCAATAAAAATAGGAATACCTAAAACACGATGAGTCAATATTTTATCTATTTTTTTTGATTTTGAATCTGTTTTTTTTTCAGAAGTAATTTCGGTTATAGCACCATTAACATAAGCCTTTCGAGCATTTTTTATTATATTAAAAATATGGTCGTTATATAGTTTTTCTAATCGCCTTATTTCTGAATTAGCTTTTCTTTTTAAGTTTTTATAACATGGGTGTCCGTCAAATAATTTATGTATTAATTCATCTTTTTCCAACAAGCCTATTGCCAAATAGCGTGGCGAAGCAACAAAATCAGCTTTAGATTTACGTTTCAAAAACTTTTTAAGAACCGAAATTGATTGTTCAACTTGCCTACCATAATTTATATGAATATGGCGGACATAAGGCTCTGTATTTTGATGAGTTTTTATTGATGTTTCTAATATTTTTTCTTTATTCAAATCACTAGCTTCATCGTCATTTTGATCATAGCAAATTATTGGGACTCCAAGTAATTTATTTAACAAATCAAAATTGGCTTTACACTTTTCTGACTGAGGGTTATAATTATATATAGCTACAACAATTTTCGCATCCATGTCGATAAATTGAGTTAGCAAATACAAATCATATTCAAAATTATTAAAATCTATAATTCCTAAAAAAACATCGGGAAAATCTGTCAAAACCTTATTCCTAAGTTTTTTGCGATGATAGTCATCACCATAAATTGTCGAAACCTTTGGTAAATAATTTACAGAAAAGTTAAAATCTTTATAACGGTATTCTTGTTTCCCATCAAATAAATTAGTATTAATGGTTTCTTCACTAGCAAAAACATCAATTAAAATTTCCGAGTTATCTTTGCTTAAAATTTCTTTTAGTTTAGTATCGTTTGCATCAACAAATTTAATAAATCTCAAATAGTTTTCAGGTAATCGTTTTTTGCGTTTAGAACCTAAAAAATGAAATTTATAAAATCCAGAATTACTTTTTTTATAAAAAATTAATCTTGTTTCTGAATTGATTCCGAGCTTACGTATACGTCGTCGCATACCCCATCTGCCAGAAATTTTACTAACTACGTATTCTTTTTTAAAGTCAATTTCTTGTTTTGCAACCATAGTGCAAATTTAATTTAATCTAAATAAAAATCAAAATATTTAAATAAAAATTTAGCATATAACCAATAATTACAACTAATTATTTTTTCAAATTTTAGTAATGACAATTCATTAAGCAGTGTTTGCAATCGGAAAACTCGCCTCTTAATCTAGCATCAATCAAACCTGCAATTCTTTCTCTAAGTGGTATAATATTCACTTTTAATAACACGTCATTTACAAATGCGAACATCAACATCAGTTTTGCTTCGCGAGCATTAATACCTCTTTGTTTGAGATAGAACAAAGCTTTTTCGTCTAATTGTCCAACAGTAGCACCATGCGAACACTTAACATCATCGGCATAAATTTCTAATTGTGGTTTAGTTCTCATCATTGCGTCTGGTGTCAAGCACAAGCTTTTATTTGTTTGATAAGCTCGAGTATTTTGAGCATTTTTTCTAACAAGGATTTTTCCTGCGAAAGCACCTTTTGCATGCTCATCTAAAATACCTTTATACAGTTCATTGCTAATACAGTTTGGGACGGCATGGTCAATTAAAGTAAAATTATCTACACGCTGGTCTCTGTCGGTTAAATTTATTCCATAAAGATGAGCTTCAGAATTTTGTCCTGCTAATTTTGAAAAAATATTATTACGTAAAACTCCGCCATGCAATGAAATCACATAAGAATTACACCTAGCGTATTTTTCTAAATTTATAAAATGAGAATTAAAAACGCCTGATTTATTTGGTTCATTTTGCAAAGTATGATAATCTAATTTAGAATTTTCGTTAATGTATGATTCGGAAACATCAATAACAAAATTATTACTATTATTTAATGTATGGTCGCAGACCACAAGAGATAATTCGGAGTTTTTGCCCAGTATATACAAATTCCGTTTAATAATATTTTTATTTCCAAATCCGTTGGTCAAATTAACCAATTGAATGGTTTTGTTAACTTTTGTATTATCAGGAACAAAAATAAATAGTCCATCTCGTGCAAACATAGTATTTAAGGTAACAAAACCGTCTTTAATTTCGGATGCATATTTATTATAATATTTTTCGACTAATTCGGGATATTTCTCTTTTGCCTCTAATAGCCCACACACGATGACTCCTTCGTTAATATCTTCTATAGGTTTATTATCTTTATAATATTCTCCATTTGACAACAGAACAACGTGAGTATCGAGGTCTTGGATTTCGCACTGAAAATAATTGTTCAAGTTTACTAATGAACTTCTAGAATCAAATGAAAACTCATAATTTTTACTTAAAACATCATCAACCCCGGCGTATTTATATTCTTCGTTTTTAAAGTTAGGTATTCCAATTTCCTTAAATAGATTATAAGCGTTTAGTCTATAATTAAAAAGTTTTTCCGACTCATCATCTTTGACTATGTCTTTAAACTCTTCAAAAAGATTTATATATTTTTCATAAGTTTTATTAATATCCATAATCAAAAGTATTATTCTCCCAATTCTTCTTTTATCCAAGCATATCCTTTTTCTTCAAGTTCTAATGCAAGATCTTTTCCTGCAGATTTAACGATTCTTCCATCGTATAAAACATGAACGAAATCGGGGACTATAAAATCTAACAAGCGTTGGTAGTGAGTAATTACAATTGAAGCATTTTCTGGTGATTTTAATTTATTTACACCATTAGCAACAACTTTAAGGGCATCAATATCTAATCCTGAGTCTGTTTCGTCTAAAATTGCGAGTTTAGGTTTAAGCATTGCCATTTGAAAAATTTCGTTACGTTTTTTCTCGCCACCAGAAAACCCCTCATTAACTGATCGATTTGCTAGGTCGCTTTTCAGTTCGACTAAGTCTTTCATTTCTCGCATATATTTTAAAAACTCACCGCTAGACATTGGTGCAAGATTTTTAAATTTTCTTTGCTCGTTCACAGCAGTTTTCATAAAATTTATCATGCTTACTCCGGGTATTTCGACAGGATATTGAAAACTTAAAAAAATGCCTGCTTTTGCTCTTTCTTCAACATTTAATTCGAACAAATCTTTACCTTCATAATAAATTTCGCCTTCGGTAACTGTAAAGTTTTCATTACCGGTCAATACAGCCGACAAAGTAGATTTTCCCGAACCGTTAGGACCCATTATTGCATGGATTTCTCCTGGATTTATTTCAAGGTTTATTCCTTTTAATATTTTTTTACCTGCAATCTCTGCATGCAAGTTTCGTATAACCAACATATTATCAATTTTTATTTTTGACATTAATAATTTTCACATTAAAAAATTTATCCGACACTACCTTCCAAACTGATTTGCAATAATTTTTGAGCTTCGACAGCAAACTCCATAGGTAATTTATTAATAACTTCTTTTGCGTAACCGTTAACAATTAGTCCAATTGCATCTTCGGTAGAAATCCCACGCTGATTACAATAAAAAATCTGGTCTTCGCTAATTTTTGATGTTGTTGCTTCATGCTCAACAACTGCAGTTTCATTTTCGACATCTATATAAGGAAAAGTGTGAGCTCCGCATTTATCGCCTAATAATAAAGAGTCGCATTGCGAAAAGTTTCTAGAATTTTCAGCATTTTTAGTCACTTTAACCAAACCACGATAAGAGTTTTCACTTTTCCCTGCTGAAATTCCTTTTGACACAATAGTAGAGCTAGTATTTTTACCAAGATGTATCATTTTTGTACCTGTATCAGCTTGCTGAAAGTTATTTGTAACAGCGACAGAATAAAATTCGGAAATAGAATTATCGCCTTTTAAAATTGTACTGGGATATTTCCAAGTGATAGCAGATCCTGTTTCGACTTGTGCCCAACTTACTTTTGAATTATCGCCTTTGCAAATTGCACGTTTAGTAACAAAATTATAAACGCCCCCTTTTCCTTCTTTATTACCAGGGTACCAATTTTGCACAGTTGAGTATTTTACTTCGGCATCTTTCATGGCAATAATTTCAACAATAGCAGCATGGAGCTGGTTTTCGTCTCGCATAGGTGCAGTACAACCTTCCATGTAGCTAACATAAGAAGCCTCGTCTGCAATTATCAGAGTTCTTTCAAATTGTCCGGTATTCATTGCATTAATTCTAAAGTAAGTTGACAATTCCATCGGACAACGCACATCCTTAGGGATATAACAAAAAGAGCCATCGCTAAACACTGCGGAGTTAAGAGCTGCAAAAAAATTATCGCCATAAGGAACAACAGTTCCCATATATTTTTTAACTAAATCGGGGTGATTTTGAACAGCTTCGGAAAAAGAGCAAAATATAATACCTTTTTCGGCTAAAGTTTCTTGAAAAGTAGTTTTTATCGAAACGCTATCCATAACAACATCAACAGCTACTCCCGACAATCTTTTTTGTTCATCTAATGGGATTCCTAATTTATCAAAAGTTGCTTTAATTTCCGGGTCTATTTCATCTAAACTATTATATTTTGGTTTTTGTTTTGGGGCAGAATAGTAGATAATATCTTGAAAGTCGATTTTTGGAATTTTTAAATGAGCCCAATTTGGCATTTCCATTGTCAACCATTTTTCAAAGGATTTAAGTCTAAACTCCAACATCCATTCTGGTTCGTTTTTTTTCTTAGAAATTAACCTTATGGTTTCAGTAGTTAAGCCTTTAGGTATTTCGTCTGCTTCAATATCTGTAGTAAAACCATATTTATAATCGCTCTCAGTAACTTCCTTCAGGACTTTATCTTGTTCTTTTTCCATTCTAAAACAATTAAATTTTAGTTTATTTTCCCGCAAAAATACAATAAATATTATTATGTTAATCTTATAACAATATTAAATAGGAAATGTTTTAAAGCAATTAGAAAATAACATCACACTAATGATTAAAAAATAGACCAACATTTTATTTAAACTTATCAATCCCAAAACTCATATTTATCAGGTAATCCATATTCTTGTTTTGAAATTTTTTCCGAAAACATTAAAAATTTCCCAAACCCAAGAGTACACAAAATATTTTCGCTATCATAAATTTCAGATTGAATTTCAATCAAGTTTCTTTTAATTACAGTTTCTTTAATTTTAATTTTAATTTCGCCTTTACCAGATTTTAAAGGATTTAAGTATTTTGCAGTTAATTCAACAGTTACAGCAGATCGTCCAAAATTTGTAAATATATACCATTCAGAACATTCATCAATCAAAGTCGCTTGAATTCCGCCATGTGTAATCCCTGTCCAGCCATCATAATTTTTCGAAGCTTTCCATATTGCATAAAACTCATTATCATCTTGAAAAAATTCGAGTTTTAAACCTATAGGATTTTTAGAAGAACAGCCGAAGCAATTATGTTCAGGGGTTTTTAAATCGAAAACGTTTTTAATTTTTTAAGCATATTTTACCAAATTAAAAATAAAAAGAGCGAAATTTTCATCTCGCTCTTATAAAAACAACAAAACAAAAAATTATTTAATAGTTAATTTAGTGGTATATTTTGTTTCAGACAATTTAACTTCGACAAAATACATTCCTGGTGCCAAAGCACTTAAATCTATACTAGATTGATTTGAAATAAGTTTACTAGCTTTAACAATTTTACCTAATACATTACTAATAATGATTTCAGCAGTATTTTCAGGGATTTCGAAATATACAATTCCATTAGATGGGTTTGGGTAGATTGAAATTTTAGAACTAAAATTTTCATTTACAGGAGAACAATCGGTTGCTGTAATATAGGAGGCTCTTGTCTTAGTGTTGGAGCCACCACTATTTGAGGCTGTAAGCGTAACATCATAAACGCCTGGTGTATTATAAACAACAGTAGGGTTTTGAGCATTACTTGTACTTGGTGATCCCCCTGGGAAATACCAAGTACGAGAAGTCGGCGAATTTGTCGATTGGTCCCAATAACTAACGCTTAAAGGTGTACATCCTGAAGTAGTATTAGCAGTAAAATTTGCTACTGGAGCTTGAGTGCTAACATCAGAAGTTGCAATTTTGATATCATCAATCATAAATGCAAAAGCATTATCAGAAACACATTGAATTGCAACATAAACACTTTGCCCATTATATGCATTTAAGTCATAAGAATATTCTGTCCAATCTGTTGGTGCTTCAATATAGTTTCCTGCTGAAATTTTAGTAAAGCTAGTAATATTATTATTAGTTGTCGAAACCAGAACTTTAAACCTTTCTTTTCCATATTCGTCTGTAATAGATTTTGCCCAAAAACTAAAAGATGAATTAGATATTAAATTAACTTTTGGTGTTATAAACCAATCATTATTTGCACTCCCATTAGCAGCAAAACAAGCACCATACTTATTTCCACCATGTGCTTGCCAAATTGAACTTAAAGCTGGTGATGTTTGACTAGGATTAAAGGCAATAAATGAGCCTGTATATCCTTGATTAGTAAAACTAACGTTTGAAATTGTATAAGTAGGTTTATTATCGCCATCGTAAGTTGTACAAGGGCTAAATTGGTCAACTGCAAAATTTGTGCATGCTTCAAAATCATAAGTAAAACCGTTACCCGATTGAGCTTGTGTAACTGTTATATATCCACTTTTAGTTTCGCTTGCGTTCTGAGCACCTGAATAGACTGTTAATGTTACATTATAAGTTCCTGGTGTGTTATAAACAATACTTGGTGAAGCAGTGGTAGAGCTAGAAGGACTACCACCAGGGAAAGACCAGGTGCGACTAGTTATGGTTCCGCCTGTTGATAAATCGGTAAAGTTAACAGTTCCGCCTGCTGTAACTGTTGTTGGCGAGCCACTAAAATTTGCAACTAAATTACTAACAGCAGGTTGAGTTGAAATATTAATATCATCAATCATAAACACAAAAGCATCATTAGAAATACATTGTATTGCAACATAAACACTTTGTCCATTATAAGCATTTAAGTTATAAGTATATTTTGTCCAAGTTTCTGGAGCCTCAATATAACTTCCTGCTGAAATTTTTGTAAAACTACTAATACTATTGTTTGTTGTGGAAACATACACAACAAATCTTTCTAAACCGTATTGCGAAGTCAACGATTTTGCCCAGAAGCTAAATGAAGAATTTGACTCCAAAGAAATTTTTGGTGTTATAAACCAATCATTATTTGCACTTCCATTAGCAGCAAAACAAGCTCCATACTTATTTCCCCCGTGTGCTTGCCAATTTG
>CAYRQZ010000055.1:0-16800 GCA_964426585.1 uncultured Bacteroidales bacterium
TTATAAATGTCCCATAATTCACCCGCCTCGGTTTCGGCTGTACCAGTCATACCAGAAAGTTTGTGATACATTCTAAAGTAGTTTTGTAATGTTATTGTTGCATAAGTTTGAGTAGCAGCTTCGACTTTTACATTTTCTTTTGCCTCAATTGCTTGGTGCAAACCATCAGAATAGCGTCTTCCTTCCATTATACGCCCTGTTTGCTCATCAACAATTTTCACTTTATTGTCCATCACAACATATTCAACATCTTTTTCAAACAAAGTATAAGCTTTTAATAGCTGATTTACTGTATGAATACGCTCTGATTTTACAGAAAAGTCTATAATTATTTCATCTTTTCTTCTTAACTTATCTGTTGCGCTAAGTCCGATTTTTTCAAGCTCGGAAAGTTCGGTAGCAATATCAGGCATTATGAAAAAATCAGGGTCTGATTGTGTGCTAGCAAGTAGTTCAAAACCTTTATCAGTTGGGTCAATAGAGTTCATTTTCTCATCAATAACAAAATACAATTCATCAGTAACTAAGTGCATATTTTTGTTATTGTCTGCCATATAAAAGTTTTCGGTTTTTTGCAATAAAGTTTTCATTCCTTGCTCACTTAAAAACTTAATTAGAACTTTGTTTTTTGGTAATGCCTTAAAAGCTTGCAGTAACTTAAAACCTCCATCTTTTTCATTATCAGTAGAAATCAGTCTTTTTGCTTCATTAAAAATATCATTAAAAAGGTTTCGTTGAGCATTTACTAATTTTTGTACCGAGGCTTTATACTCGTCAAAATGTTGCAAATCACCTTTAGGAGTTGGTCCTGAAATAATTAATGGCGTACGTGCGTCGTCAATTAAAACTGAGTCAACCTCATCAACTATTGCATAATTATGTTTTCGTTGAACAAGGTCATAAGAATTAAGAGCCATGTTATCTCTAAGATAATCAAACCCGAACTCATTATTTGTTCCAAAAGTTATGTCAGATAAATAAGCATTTCGTCTAGCTTCTGAATTAGGTTCATGTTTGTCGATACAGTCAACCGAAAGCCCATGAAACATATAAATTGGTCCCATCCACTCAGAGTCGCGTTTTGCTAAATAATCGTTAACAGTAACAACATGTACACCACGTCCTGTTAAGGCATTTAAAAACACGGGGAAAGTTGCCACTAAGGTTTTCCCTTCTCCTGTAGCCATTTCAGCAATTTTTCCAGAATGTAACACAATACCTCCGATAATTTGAACATCATAATGCACCATATCCCAAATAATAGAATTACCGCCTGCTATCCACGTGTTATCATAAATAGCTTTTTCGCCTTTTATATTAACAAAATCATGTTGGGCTGCTAAATTTCTATCAAAATCGTTTGCAGTAACTTCGATTTGCTTATTATCTTTAAAACGCTGAGCGGTTTCCTTAACAATAGCAAAAGCTTCTGGCAAAATTTCATCTAAAAAACTTTCGAGTTTTGCACCAATTCTTTCTTCAATTTTGTCAATTTCATTAAAGACATCTTCTCTTTCCCAAATATCTAAAGATTCTGCCTTTAACTTTAACTTAGCTATTTCATCTTGATCAGATTTTATATGCTCTCGAATTCTATTTTTTAAAATATTAGTTTTTTCACGTAATTCATCATTAGAAACAGTACTGACATCAGGTCCCAGAGCCAAAACTTTTTCTAAAATAGGTTGAACTTCTTTTATATCCCTCTCCGCTTTTGATCCAAATATTTTTTTAATAATTGTGTTAAGTCCCATAATTTTTTTAAACTTTTTATAACCTACAAATATACATGTTAATTTTTAATAGAAAAACAGACAAACAAAAATAATCATAGAAAACTAACATTTTTTAATAAATCTAAGCCACATAAAATTATTAATATTTCAAAATTTTAGTCAAATAACAGTTATAGTAAATAAATGATAATTCATAAGTATACTTACTATAAGATTGTCATAACCGCAAATATCAATTTATACGAACATTTTCTTCATAAAATGAATTAGAGCAGAACTTGTGTTTAACAATAAATGAGTTGTTAGCAGATAAAAAAGTCATAGAACAACAACAGTATTCAATTTGAATAAGCTTGCATTTTAAAACTTATTTATCGTGGTTTAGTATAAATTTATTTTTAAAACTAAAATTCTAAAAAATAAATAAAAAAAAATAATAATATCATATTTTAAACAAAATTGATTGAAAATGTGGGTTATTAGACAAACTGACGTCAGACTGTCTAAACCACGAAGTAGCAGCAAAGCTAAACCTCCCTCTCTCCCCCCCCTCAATTTTATTAACATGCTGATTACTAATAACTTATTTATTTTTTTATGTAATTGATTGGTTATTAGTATGTTTACTAAATAGATTTTAAATTTAAAAAGTACCAAAAACAGCTTATTTTTGATTTTTTGGCTTATTTTAGCAATTTTAAAGCCATATACGCCTTCATAATTTTTTATACTAAAATCATAAATCCTGAAAAAAATCTAAAAAACATCGCTTAAAAACCAAAATAATATTGTATTTTTTATAAAAATTTAACACTCACCCCCATCCTTATTAAAGTTGATTTTTAATTTTTTAGCAATTATATTGTGAAATCTTTGGTGCTTAAAAAAAATTAGGCTAATTTTGGGTGAATTTAAGAATTGGTGCTATTATACCAAGACAAGCAAGACAATGACAGTTAGAATAAAAAAACAGCAACTAACTTGGTTTATATAACATGCAAGTTAGCGAATAAAAAAAAGAAATAGTATTTAATTTTACTTAGAAAATATGAGTAATAAAACACAAAACATAAAGTCTTATAAACTTATATACCCCCAAATCTATTCCTACACGCTTCCTGAAAGGCATCAAAACGATGGCTCGCAAAAAATAGGCTACACCGAACGAAAAGATGTGGATAAAAGAATACAGGAACAAGTAAAAACAGCAGCTTTTACCGAAGAATATACTAAATTGTGGAGTGCTCCGGCCTTTTTTAAAGGAAATGAGGAAAGTTTTACGGACAATACCTTTCATACGTTTTTAGAGAAAAAAGGAATTGAAAGAAGACCAGACTTAGGAACAGAATGGTTTTTCTTCAATGGAGAGCCTTTCAAATCAAAAGAATTGTTTGACTTATTTCGTAAAGAAAGATTTTCGGCACTTCAAAATGAAGATAGAAAAACTGACTATTCTTTGCGTTTTGAACAGGAAGAAGCGGTAACAAAAGCCTTAGAATATTTTGAAAAAACAGAAAAAGGTGAATTTCTTTGGAATGCCAAACCCCGCTTTGGAAAAACTTTGGCGAGTTATGATTTAGCAAAAAGATTAAAAGCAAATAAAGTTCTTATTGTTACCAACCGTCCTGCCATTGCCAACTCTTGGTTTGATGATTATGAGAAATTTATAGGAGGTTATGCTTTTATTTCGGAAACTTCTTCTTTGAATAATAGAGCAACCCTCACACGGAAGCAACACATTGCCAGCAAACCAATTTTACCGCAATTCACTTTTCTTTCCTTGCAAGACCTCAAAGGCTCTAAATATTTTGGTGGAAATTTCGACAAATTGCGTTGGATTGCTGAATTGGATTGGGATTTACTCATCATTGACGAAGCACACGAGGGCGTGGATACTACCCGAACCGATGCCGCTTTTGATGCAATTAAACGCAAAAATACACTTCACTTGTCGGGAACTCCTTTTAAAGCCTTGGCAAACGAAAAATTTCCGCAAGAGGCGATTTACAATTGGACGTATTTAGACGAGCAAAAAATCAAACAAATAGAATTAGAGGAAGGAGAAACAGGGCAACATACCGACTTGCCGGACTTAAAACTGTTTACCTACCGTATTTCTCAAATGACTACCCAAGAAGTCAATGAGGGAATCGAAATTGATAACGAAACCCGTGATTATGCCTTTGATTTGAATGAGTTTTTTAGAACGCAAAACAAAAAATTTGTTCGGGAAAACGAGGTAAAAGAATTTCTGAAAAACCTATCGACCAATGAAAAATATCCTTTTTCAACGCCTGAACTCAGAGCGGAATTAAAACATACATTTTGGTATGTAGGCAACCGGGTGGAATCTGTAAAAGCCTTGGAAACACTGCTCGCAGTTGACCCTGTTTTTAAAGACTACAAAGTGATTGTGGCAGCAGGCGATGGCAGAACATTTGAGGAAGAGGAAAACGATTTTAAAGGAAATGAATCTTCATTTCAGAAAGTAAAAAAAGCCATTGCCGAAAACGATAAAACCATTACGCTTTCTTGCGGACAATTGACAACGGGTGTTACCGTAAAAGAATGGACGGCAGTTTTGATGCTCACCGATATTAAAATGCCTGCCGTGTATATGCAAGCCGCTTTTCGTGCTCAAAATCCGTATAAGGAAATGAGAAACGGTGAAGTGTATGTCAAAAAATCGGCGTATTTGTTTGACTTCGCTCCTACCCGAGTACTCGAAATTTATGACCATTTTGCCAACGGCTTAAATCCCAAAGCGGTACAAGGCGAGATTACCGAAAGGGAAAGAGAAACCAACATCAAAGAATTGCTGAATTTCTTTCCGGTGATTTCAGAAGATGTGAATGGCGAAATGATTGAGTTGGATGCACAACAGGTGCTTACTTTCCCGAATGCCTTGGCAGCAGCCGAAATTGTGAATGCTCGTTTTATGACCAATCTTTTGTTTAACGATACCTTAAAAGGCGTTTTCAATTTCCCGAAGGAAGTGGAAGAGATTTTGGAAAAACTGCCCGAGGAAAAGAACAAACGAGTACAAGTGGCAAAAAACACCCTCGATTTAGACGATGCCCGAAAAATAAACGACAACAAAACCGCCAAAATAAACGAGAACACCGGAATTATTTTAGGCGAAAAAATTTACAGAAGCAATACCGAGCGAGTGATTGATGATTTATTGGCAGTAAATAGCCAAGAAATTGCCACAGCTGAATTGGTAAAACAAGTAAGCCAAGTAGCAGAACCGCTCATTGCCAAATACAAAGAAGTGTATAAAGCCACTCAAGCCGAAACCAAAGAGGCAACTGAGCAATTGCACGAAAAAGTAAAACAAATAGCCGAAGAATACAACAATGCGGAAATTAAAAACAGCGATGAGCTGAAACTGCAATTGATGAACGCCCTCGAAGAGGATTTGGTAAAAAGCAAAGTTGTACAAAAAGAGGAAGAGATTGTTGAAAAAGTACAGAAAACCAAGGAAGAAGAAATACGAGACCGCCTGCGTTCGTTCACTCGTACCATTCCGATGTTTATTATGGCAAACGACTCCAAGGAAGAAATTACCATTGATAATTTTGATTTGGAAATTGATGCTGCCGATTTTGAAGACTTGACCAGCATTACCAAAGAAGAATTTCACAAACTACGTGACGGTTTTGATTATGAAGCGGATGGCGAACGAAAAACCTTTCAAGGCGTGTTTAACAAATACCGTTTCAATGCTTCTATTGCCGAATTTAGACAGCGAAAACAAGAATTGGCGAATTATTTTACGGCAGAAGAGGATATTTTTGAACTCATTCCCAACCAAAAAACCAACCAGATTTTTACGCCCAAAAAAGTGGTGAAAATGATGATTGACCAATTGGAAGCACACGACCCGAGTTTGTTTATCCGAACCGACAGCACTTTTGTTGATTTGTATATGAAATCGGGAATGTACATTACCGAAATTGTAAAAAAACTCTTCCACAACACCCGAAAGCACTACACCAGCGACCAAGGATGTTTGCAACACATATTAGAAAACCAAGTGTATGGTTTAGCACCCACACCTATTTTGCAAGGCATTACCCAAAGCTATATTTTTGGTTTTGATACAGAAAGTAAGATTGCAAGAAAACACTTTGTGCAACACGACCTCACGCCCGAAGCCGAGCAAGGAAACGCACAACAAAAAATCCAAGAACTATTTAATTTAAAAGAAGATATGAAATTCGATGCAGTAGTAGGAAATCCGCCGTATCAGGATACTGTTGAAAAAACCAAAAGTCAATCACAAGCAAATTCAAAATGGCTTTACTATCATTTCCAAAACATTGCTGATAAAATTGGTAAAAAATCTTCATTAATTTATCCATTTGGAGGATGGTTTGATGATGTTAGAACTTATCAGGGTTTTGGAGAAAAGATCTTAAGCGATGGGCATACAGTTTCAATTAATGCTTTTGAAGGTACTACCGATAAAAGAGCGTGGTATCGTGATGATATTAACCCAAAACCTATTTTCGGTGATGGTGTAAACCTTTCAGCTGGAGTTTCAATTGTCAATCGTGATATGACCAAAATTCGCAAAACTTTTGAATTTTCAAACCGTATATATTCAGATTCAATAAGAGAAGTAAATATCGATGAATGGGAAACTTTATCTCCAAATCCTGATTTTACAGTTGGAGTTAAATTATTTGGAGATAAGCTTAAATCTTATGTTTCAAATAAAACTTTTGGAATAGAAAGTGATTTTATTGAAAACAACCCTCAATTATATTCACTAGAACCGAGTCATTTCAAAGACCCGATTAGATTGTTAACGAATGATAAGGCAGGTTCCGCTGGAAGGGCAAAATGGTATTTTGTAGATCGCACTACTATTGAAAAAAATACGCATTTAATTGACCAATACAAAGTGGCAATGCCCTCTGCATACCCTAAGAAAACTTTGGTATCTGGAATTCCAACAATTGAACAAGTTCATTCAAGAGCATCTGAAATAATTGATGTATTTAAGCCAAAAGAGGTTTTTGGAAGAAGTAAAATGTTGTTATTTCATTCACCTGTAAAAATTGATGTTGATAATTTTATTAAATATACTCTAACAAGGTTTTTTGCATATATGATTTTAAATGAACCTAATAGAAGTTTTTCTTTTGGTTTTGTTATTCCCCTCCAAGATTTCACTCCCTGCTCCGACATTGATTGGTCCAAATCCATTTCTGAAATCGACCAGCAGCTTTATGCCAAATATCAATTAACAGCCGAAGAAATTGAGTTTATTGAGCGAATGATAAAACCGATGTCTGGACTATGATTTTTGTGATTAAATGATTACTATGATTAAGCAAGAGTATAAAAACGAATAGCATATTATGAGTACTATAAAAATTTTTGAAAACAAAAAAGTTCGTAGCCACTACGATGCAAACAAGGAAATATGGTATTTTTCTGTCATTGATATTGTGGGAATTTTAACAGAACAGCCTACCGTAGAAAGAGCAAGAAACTATTGGAAAGTGCTAAAAAGCAGGCTTTTAAAAGAAGGGAATGAAACGGTTACAAATTGTAACCGTTTGAAATTACAGGCTGAAGATGGCAAAATGCGTTTAACCGATGTAGGAACTGTTGAAGATATTTTCCGACTCATACAATCCATTCCTTCACCCAAAGCTGAGCCTTTCAAGCAATGGTTAGCCAAAGTAGGTTATGAACGCTTACAAGAAATTCAAGACCCCGGCTTGAGTATGAACAGGGCCAGAGAAAATTGGCAAAAAATGGGTCGCTCCGAAAAGTGGATTCAACAACGCATGACCGGGCAGGAAACCCGTAACAAATTGGCCGATTATTGGAAAGAAAGCGGAGTTACTAAACAAGATGAATTTGCTTTTTTAACCAATATTATTCATCAAGAATGGACAGGAATTTCTGTAAAAAAACACAAAGAACTAAAGGGTTTAAAAAGTCAAAACTTACGCTACCACATGAGCGAAGCAGAACTCCTTTTTACGGCATTAGCCGAACTATCTACCCGACAAATAGCAGAGGTTGAACAAGCAAAAGGCGTTTCAGAAAATGCGAAAGCAAGCAAAAAAGGAGGTGCCATTGCCAAAAATGCCCGAAAAGAATTAGAATCCAAAACCGGTAAAAATGTAATTACGGGAGAAAATTTTTTGAAACCTAAAAAGAAAAAAGAGTGAGTTTTATAGTGAATTCATTTAATGTAATTAAAAAGGAATTAAAATGGCAAAAACAAAATCAAAAATAATTGTGTCCAATACCGAAATTACTATTATTCAGCAAAATAACGAGGATTATATTTCCTTGACGGATATGGCCGGCTATAAAGATAATTTGGAAGCTCGGGTTGTTGTTTCAAATTGGATGAGCACACATTTCACTGTTGATTTTTTGGCTGTTTGGGAACAAGTAAATAATCCCAATTTTAACCGTATGGGATTCCATACGGTTAGAAATAGCGAAGGTAGATTGGTTTTAACACCTAAACGTTGGGTAGAAATGACAAACGCAATAGGGATTTTCTCAAAATCAGGACGTTATGGCGGAGGTATTTTTGCCCACAAAGATATTGCATTTGAATTTGGAACTTGGTTGTCTGCCGAGTTCAAGTATTTTCTTATTAGAGAGTTCCAACGCTTAAAAGACGATGAAAACAACCAACTAAAATTAGAATGGAACTTACAGCGAACATTAGCAAAAGTGAACTATCAAATTCATACTGATGCTATTAAAGAAAACCTCATACCACAAGAAATCACAAAACAACAGGCAAGTTTTGTTTATGCCAACGAAGCGGACTTGTTGAATGTTGCACTTTTCGGAATTACTGCAAAAGAATGGCGAGACAATAACTTATATATATAAAAATCAAACAACAATGCAAAGCAATAACTCTGAATTTATTTTATTTAAAACCGAAGACGAAAAAATATCGGTAGATGTTCGTTTAGAAGATGAAACAGTTTGGCTTACTCAAGACCAAATAGCCATG
Organism: uncultured Bacteroidales bacterium; assembly: GCA_964426585.1. Taxonomy (GTDB): domain Bacteria; phylum Bacteroidota; class Bacteroidia; order Bacteroidales; family ML635J-15; genus Bact-19. The sequence goes on from CAYRQZ010000055.1 coordinate 8,746, forward strand.
CTTTTTGGTGTAGAACGACCAGGTATCACACAACACATCAAAAACATTTTTTCAGAAGGTGAATTATATGAAAATTCAGTTAGTAAGAAATTCTTACGAACTGCCACAGACGGTAAAAAATACAATACCAAACATTATAACCTTGATATGATTATTTCGCTTGGCTACCGTGTTAATTCGAAAGTGGCTACTCAATTTCGTATTTGGGCAACCAAACGCCTGAATGAATATATTCGTAAAGGTTTTACAATGGACGATGAACGCTTAAAAAATTTGGGCGGTGGTGGTTATTGGAAAGAACTGCTGCAACGCATTCGTGATATTCGGGCTTCAGAAAAAGTGTTTTACCGCCAAGTATTGGATATTTACGCTACAAGTATTGATTACGATCCCAAAGCAGATGTTTCTGTTGAGTTTTTCAAAAAAATACAAAACAAAATTCATTTTGCCGTTCACGGACAAACGGCTGCCGAAATTATTTTTAATCGTGTTGATGCCGAAAAAGAATTTTTGGGTTTAACTACTTTTTCTGGAAATCGTCCATATTTGAAAGATGTAACGATTGCTAAGAATTATTTGGATGAAAAAGAACTTAGGGCACTGGGGCAAATTGTATCAGGTTATTTGGATTTTGCTGAACGACAAGCTGAAAGAGAACAAGTAATGACCATGAAGAATTGGGCAGAGCATTTAGACCGTATTTTGACAATGAGTGGAGAGCAATTATTACAAGGAGCAGGAACAGTAAGTCACGAAAAAGCAGTAAAAAAAGCGACAACTGAGTATAATAAATATCAACAAAAAACATTAAGTGAGGTAGAAAAAAACTACTTAGAAAATTTGAAAGCGATAGAAAAGAAAAGCAAGATACAATAACAATGATTGTTTATTTGAGAATAATTAAAGATTTAGGAAATGGGAAGAGCATTAAATAAAAGCATTTTATCCATAGACATCTGCGAAGATTATCTTTTAAAAAAAGGACATCTTCTTGAACTCCTTTTGCAAGATAAAACCACCGGCAAAACCATTTTGTGGGCTACGGATTCGTATATTTCCTACGGAGAATTATTTGCTCCCAATGCTTTGATTACCGCCAATTTAGTCACCGGGAAATACGGTAGTTTAATCCAACCACGAGCTGTAAAAAGCAAAGAAGAACAATTGACGAGAACACGCGACAAAGCAGAGGTTTTTACGCCATTATCAATCGTCAAACAAATGAACGATGCCTGCGACAGCCAAAAAATAAGCAAAGACAATTGGCAAGAATATGTGGCATTGCTCAAATTGGAAATCACCTGTGGCGAAGCACCGTTTATTGTTTCTCGCTACGACCCTGTTTCCGACAAACAAGCCTTACTTCCACTTTCAAAACGAGTGGGTTTTTTAGATAAAAAACTAAAAATAGTATCAAAATACTGCGACAGTCAAGAAGACTGGTATAAATGGACAAAAATAGCTTTTCAGAGTTCGTATGGCTACGAGTGGCAAGGAGATAGTTTGCTCATTGCAAGAGAAAATCTGCTTTATACCTTTATCGATTATTACGAAGCTCAATTTAAAGAAACGCCAAGCATCGATTTACAAAAGGAAATCGCAGAAATCATTGCGTGGAATATCTTCCAAATGGACGGTTTGAAATACGTCACCCCGATGAGTTGTACAACAGAAACAATAACAATCCAAGGCAAAGAAACGCTATTCGGCAAAGAAGACGACCAAATTATAGAAAGAGTTTGTGAGGGTTGTGAAAAAGACCTTGTCAAAAAACATAATGGCGTTTATGCCAAAACGATGGATTGGCGAAAAGGAGAAGCGATACGATTTGTGGATATCCTATCCCACTAAATCACAATAAGCTAAAAACAAAATGAAAAAATAAAAAATATTCAAATTAATTTTTTAATATTATGCCAATCCATGGGAGTGTTGGCTGAAAGTCAACAAATACCATAACCTGAGGCAAGGTCTTTAGCAAATTAATCATAATTTCATTGACGGGCTGTGAGCCCAATATAATATTTTTTTTATATGTTGCCATTTGTATTCAAAAAAAATTGTATCTGATGAAAAACAAATAAAACAAGTTTAAAAAATTTACGTTTTTTATTCTGCAAGAACAAAATTAATTAAAAAAGAGCAAAAAACAATATCGGAATAATTATCTTTTTCAAAAACTAAAGCTAACTCGCCATTTTTTAAAATACACAAAGACGAATAAGCTGCTTGCCCTTGATATATAATTTTTGGCTTAGACCAATTTTTTCCGTTGTCTAAACTATATTTCAAACTTAAATTTTCTCTATTTGAACTAGAGTGAAGATTTGAAAATATCAAAACATTTTTCTCATTATTATTCTCGTAATAAGTATATTGTACAAGGCTTGCATTACAGCTTGGGTCAATAAGGCTTGAATCTGGTTTTGAAGTCCAAGTTTTTCCCTCATCAAAAGATTTGTGAATATATCTATATCCGCTAGAATTAACCCTACTATTTATCAACCAAGATTTGTCGGAGGCTAACTCAATAATTTTAGACTCATCAGCTGGCTTTATAGGAGTATCAATTAAATACCACGATTTACCATGATCATCAGATGCAAAAACAAATAAGCCTTGTTCTAAGTTTACCAAAGTATGCAGTAATTTTCCAGATTCAGTCTGAAAACCTTCGCCAGAGGTAATAAATTTAAAATTATTATGCCATTCAGGTTTAGAAATTTGATTAGTAATATCAATAGGTTTGGTCCAAGTGTTTCCGTTGTCTGAACTTTTAACAAATTTGAGATAATAAATATCTTTTTCAAATTTCAAATTCATATAATTAAAAAACAGAAAAATTTCACCAGTTATTTTATCAACAATAAACGAAGGGTCGGATGCTGATTCGCCAATTGGATAGTCGATTATAGTTTTAATTTCCGACCATGTTTTTCCATTATCTTCGCTTCTACGAATAACAATATTTATATCATCTTCATGTCGTAAATCACCACAGCTTTTAGTCCTTTCATCAACTGCAACAATTATATCACCATTTGTGGCACAAGCAATTGCAGGAATTCGAAAACATACTACATTTTCTTTAATTTTGGTATTAAACAAACTTTGAGATTCAAGTTGAGAAAATGACTTCAAAGTCAGGAAGATAAAGCATATAAAAAAGAAAATTTTTGAACTACTCATGTAAAATTAAAAGCTTTACTTTTTATTCTTCTTTTTCCCAATTGGTCAAAATACTAGAAATTTCATCAGAAGTATTTCTCAAACGAGTTTTACATTCTTTAATTAAAAAGCTAGCTCTTTTAACTTTTGCAGATAGCAGGTCTAAATCAAGTTCATCATTTTCGATTTCAGATAAAATTTCTTCTAGTTCGCTTAAAGCTTTAGAATAAGAAAATTCATTTTTTTTCATAATTTTCTAATTAAAAATTTATTCCCACTCAATAGTTGCAGGCGGTTTAGAGGATATGTCATAAACCACTCTGTTCACTCCTTTCACTTTATTTATAATGTCGTTTGAAACTTTAGCCAAAAACTCATAAGGTAAATGCACCCAGTCGGCTGTCATTCCGTCAATAGAGTTTACTGAGCGAAGCGCTACAACATTTTCGTAGGTTCTTTCGTCACCCATAACCCCGACAGACTGAACGGGTAATAATATTGCTCCTGCCTGCCATACTTTATCGTACAAATTCCATTCTATTAAACTAGAAACAAAAATGTCGTCAACATTTTGAAGAATTTTAACTTTTTCTTCTGTAACTTCGCCTAAAATTCTTATTGCTAATCCAGGACCAGGGAATGGATGCCTTCCGATTAACTCATCAGAAATTGATAAAGCTTTTCCGACTTGTCTAACTTCATCTTTGAATAAAAGTCTAAGCGGTTCAACAATTTTCAATTTCATAAAATCGGGCAATCCTCCGACATTATGATGGGATTTTATTGTAACCGAAGGACCTTTAACAGAAATAGACTCAATTACATCAGGATAAATTGTACCTTGTCCTAACCACACAACATCTTGAAGTTTATGAGCTTCCTCATCAAAAACTTCTATAAATAATCTTCCAATAATTTTACGTTTTTGCTCTGGGTCAGCAACTCCTTTGAGTTCTTTATAAAATCTTTGTTTAGCATCAACTCCGATAACATTTAAACCCATGCCTTTGTATGAATTCAAAACTTTTTCAAATTCATTTTTTCGAAGCAAGCCATGGTCAACAAAAATACAAGTAAGTTGTGAACCTATAGCCTGGTTTAATAATACAGCAGTAACAGTACTATCAACTCCCCCAGATAAACCGAGCACAACCTTGTCACTTTTAATTTTCCTTTTTAGTTCGAAAATTGTTTCATCAATAAAAGAGTCAGAAGTCCAATTTTGTTTGCACTTACAAATGTTTAAAATAAAATTACTCAATATTTTTTCGCCTTCTAAAGAATGAGAAGTTTCTGCATGAAATTGAATTCCCCAAGTTTCTTCATTTTCAATTTTAAAAGCAGCAACTTTAACATCATTAGTTGAGGCAATTATTTTATAATTGTCAGGAATTTTCACTATTGTATCGCCGTGAGACATCCAAACTTGTGAATGTTGGTCAACGCCTTTAAAAAGAATATCATCCGAATCTACAAACTTTAAATTAGCACGACCATATTCGCGTGTGTTTGAAAAGGCAACTTCGCCACCATAAAAATGAGCTAAATATTGAGCACCATAACAAATTCCTAAAACAGGTAATTTTCCTTTTATTTTACTTAAATCAGGGATTAAGGCATCTTTATCTCTAACCGAAAAAGGGCTTCCACTCAGGATTACACCTTTTATTGAAGAATCTAACTCAGGAATTTTATTATAAGGATAAATTTCGCAATAAACACTCATGTCTCTTAATCTACGGGCTATCAACTGAGTATATTGTGAGCCAAAATCTAAAATTAAAATCTTATCTACCATATCCATATTTTTATTGGTACAAAGATGATGTTTTTTTTTGGAAATTAGAAATTCAAAAAGTTTTTCTTATTTTTGCTTTGTAATTATGCTAAATATGAATTTAAAAGATATAAAATACGATTGCAAACATTTTAAAGGTACAATTCCTTGTAAACCTAATAAACAATTTGGCGTTGATTGTCGTAATTGTAAATATTTCGAAAAAATTAAAACTAGAATTTTAATTATAAAATTAGGAGCCATGGGTGATGTTATTCGCACCACCCCATTAGTTGTTAAATTTCGCCAACTTTATCCATCTTGTCATATCACATGGTTAACCTTATCACCCGAAGTATTACCAAATGAAAATATTGATGAAATTTTAAAATGGGATGCGACTTCAATTTTTACAATTTCTAATAAAAAATACGATATCGCCATAAATTTAGATAAAGAAGACGAAGCCTGTATTTTATTATCAAAAGTGGAAGCCGAAGAAAAATACGGTTTTACTTGGGCAAACAATCATATTGATGCAGCAACATCTGCAGCTGAACATAAGCTAATAACTGGCTTTTTTGACCACTATTCACAGGCAAATACAAAACATTATCTTGAAGAAATTTTTGAAATTTGTCATTTGAACTTCAATGATGAGCCATATTTATTAAACTATAATAAAAAATTAGCCGAGGAATGGCAAGAAAAAATTTTAATTATAAGTGAAGGAAAAACTGTGGTAGGGCTTAACACAGGGGTTGGAAATAGATGGGCAACCAGACTTTTGCCAGAAGAACATTGGATTTCGTTGATAAATTTACTTTTAGAGGGCGGCTTTTATCCTATAATTTTGGGAGGACCACAAGAAAATGACAAAAATCAAAAATTTGCAAAAACGACAGGAGCCTACTATCCGGGCACATTTTCCTTAGAAGAGTTTTTTGCAATTAGTTCTGCCTGTGATATTATTGTAACACAAGTATCAATGATGATGCATATTGCAACTGCTTTACAAAAAAGTTTGGTTTTAATGAATAATATTTTTAATAAAAACGAATTTTATCTATACAGTAAAGGTGTGATTGTTGAACCCGAATCAGGTTGTGATTGTTACTATGGAAATAATTGCAAAAGAGAAGTCTCTTGCATGTATGATTTAAAACCTCAAACTTTATTTAAAGAGATTATAAAATTGAAAAACTTATAATGCGAATAGCTTATTTATCGACTTTTTATCCTTTTCGTGGCGGAATCGCACAATTTAATGCCTCTGTTTACAGAGAATTAGAAAAGGCAGGCAATCAAACTCAAGCTTTTACTTTTACCACACAATATCCACAGTTTTTGTTCCCTGGACAAACACAATTTGTTCAAAAAGACGATATAGTAGAAATAATTGATGCTAAACGAGTGTTAAATTCGGCAAATCCATTTAATTGGAGAAATGCAGCAAAAAAGATTAAAAAAACTTCGCCGGATTTACTAATTATGAAGTATTGGATGTCATACTTTGGACCATCTTTGGGATATGTTGCAGGTAAAATGAACAAAGACACAAAGATTATAACTATTTTAGATAATGTAATCCCACACGAGAAAAAAATAATCGACACTGCATTTACCAAATATTTTTTAAAGAAAAATCATGGATTTATTGCAATGTCGGAAAAAGTTAAAAACGATTTGTTAAAATTTTTACCAAATGCCAAAGTCGAACTAATTCCTCATCCTTTGTACAATCATTTTGGCGAAATTATTAACAAAGACATTGCACGCCAGCAACTTGGACTTGACCCAAATAAAAAAACCTTGTTATTTTTTGGATTTATTCGAGATTATAAAGGTTTAGATTTATTAATCGAAAGTTTCGGAAAACTAGACAAATCTTATCAATTAGTAATTGCAGGCGAAGTTTATGGTGATTTTGGCAAATACGATGAATTAATAAATAAAAACACAAATAAAGAAAATATCTTTAAACATGTAAAATACATCTCAGACAAGGAAGTGAGTTCATATTTTTCTGCTTCAGACTTGTGTATTTTGCCATACAAATCTGCAACTCAAAGTGGAATTACAGGAATTTCTTTTCATTTTGAAGTGCCGATGATAGCAATAAATGTAGGAGGTTTGGCTGAAATAATTTCACACGAAAAAACTGGACTAATCGTTCCTGAGGTTAAAGTTGATAGCATAACTAATAATATAAACTCTTATTTTCAAAACTACAAGCAAGAAGACTTTATAAACAATATTAAAATTTTAAAACAAGAGCTAAGCTGGAAAGTTTTTACACAAAAACTTTTAGAGTTTAGCAAAAACTTATAAAAGATTACCAATTTTTTTCGATTACACGTTTTTGGCTTTTAAATTTTTCTTTATTAAGTTTTTCTTGAACATCTTTTTCCTGTTGTTGCAGAGCTTCTAAAAACCTCTCCATTTCCTCGCGGGACATTTGATTATTCTTAGCTTGTTCTTGTTTATTTTTATCTTTATTTTGTTTCTCGTCCTTATTCTGATCATCATTTTTGCTATCTTTATTATCCTTTTTATCTTGTTGTTCTTTATTATCCTGATTTTGGTCCTGATTTTGATCTTGATTTTGATCTTGGTTTTGATTATCTCCTGATTGTTGCTGTTCTTGAATTTTGGTAGCTACCGCCATATTGTAACGACTTTTATCGTGATTAGGGTTTAGTCTGATAGCATTTTTATAAGCCTGTATACTTTTATCATATTGACCTGCCTGCAAAAATGAATTTCCAATGTTATAAAACGCATCGGCTTTTTCATTTCGAGTTCCCGAAAGTTTCAAAACGTTTTCATAAGAACTAGTTGCGTCGTTAAATTTCCCATTTCGATATTGCGAGGCAGCAACATTACTATGAAGTTTACTAAACTCAGGATTTATTTCCAAGGCTTTTTTATAACCAAGTTCTGCATTTTCAAAATCTTTTATTTTATATGATTTATTTGCATCTCTAATAAGCTTACGCTCTTCCTGAGCATTTAATTCTGCTAACGAGGCTAATAAAAATGTTATAGATACAAAAATTTTAATATTTATTAACGACTTACTAATATTCATTTTAAATTTTCTATTTAAC
>CAYRQZ010000056.1:0-3788 GCA_964426585.1 uncultured Bacteroidales bacterium
ACTTTAAATTTTCTTTGCTTATTTGTTTTAATAACGGGACGAATTAAAAGCATTGCAGCACCTGTTGTTCCCATAATCGAAGCCAAAACGGCACCAATTCCAAGAAAAGTTGTATTTATCCATGGTTTAGCTTCTATGTCGCCTTTCAAATGAATGCCACCTGTAATTACAAACAAAGCTCCTAGAAGTATAATGAATGGAATGTAGTCAAATAATAATTGGTGGGCAAGAAGTTCAGGTAATCTTAAATAAATTAGGTAAGCGGCTACAGGTATTCCTAAAAATAGGGAAACAAAGAGTTTGTTTTTGTTATGCTCCCACCAATGTTCAAAAAACAAAGGACCTAAGGCTATGGTCAATAACATTAAGGCAAAAGGTATAATAGCCCAAAGTGGCATATTAGTACTTGTTTCGGCAACAGATAATAAAATCATAGTTTCAAAGTTTAAAAATATCGACAAATCTAATTATAATTTTTAATTGTTTATTAATTAACAGTAAGTTTTTTTCTAAAAAATAAGTATTATAAAGCATATCTTTTTAGTTTTCAGAACTATTTATTTCTTCACTATTTGTTTTAGTTTTAGTGAGTAGGTTTTCCCCAAAAATTTTGCGATAAAAAATTATTAATAAAAATACAGAGACTGTAATAGCAGAGTCGGCTATATTGAAAACAGGTCTAAAAAATAAGAACTCTTGTCCACCAACAAATGGGAACCATTTAGGGTAAGTTGTATGGATAATTGGGCAATATAGCATATCAACCACTTTACCGTGTAAGAATGGAGCATATCCACCTTCGGCAGGTAAAATTGTTGCAATTTGGAAAAAAGAACTTTCATTAAAAATCAACCCATAGAAAGCAGAGTCGATTAAATTGCCTGTAGCTCCAGCGATGACAAGTGAAATACAAATAATGTAAAATAATTTTTCACCTTGTTTAATTATTTTATAAAGATAATAACCTAAAACACTTATTGCAACAATTCTGAAAAGACTTAATGCAAGTTTACCCCAGCTACCGCCAAATGACATTCCATAAGCCATGCCTTCGTTTTCGGTAAAGTGCAACATGGCTTTATTTCCAAAAATATGTATTTCTTCGCCTATGTACATATGAGTTTTTACCCAAATTTTTAATAGCTGGTCGGCAATTAATATTGCTAAAATTACTACCATAGCTATAAAAGTTTTCTTTTTCATTAAAATTAATTTTTAATTGGCAAAGATAATTGAAAAATATAAATTTTTGAAATATTGTTGCCTGCGGTTTTAAAATTTGTAAATTTTATTTAGACTGTATATAAATTTTGAAAAAAAGGAAAAAAGGCTATAAATCATTTTTAATTTTAAAAATAGTTTTTAATTTTGTGGTAATTAATTTGAATTATTAATTTATTTAAAAAATACGAAAATGGCTTATAAAATTAGTGATGATTGTACTGCATGTGGTACATGTATTGATGAATGCCCAGTTGAGGCAATCTCTGAAGGTGATATCTATGTAATTGACCCAGATGTATGCACAGACTGTGGAGCCTGTGCTGATGTTTGTCCTGTTGAGGCAATTCACCCAGCTTAGTAAAAAAATACAAAAAGAAGGCTGTCGCAAAAAGACAGCCTTTTTTTTATAATGTTGCTAATACTAAGTTAATATCTTTTGACATTAATCCATGAATATTTCCAATATTTTCATCTGTAAGAATTCCATTAAAAACATAGACGCCACTTCTAACACCTACATTTTGTTTAAGATAATTGTTTATACTTCCGCTTGTTTGTAGTTTTATTAATTCAGTTGATAATACATTACTAATAGCGTATGAAGCAGTTCGAGCTACGCGTGATGCAATGTTCGGAACGCAATAATGTATTACCCCATGTTTTGTATAAACTGGAGCTTTGTGTGTTGTAGGTTTACTAGTTTCAAAAATCCCCCCTTGGTCTATGCTAATATCAACAATTATAGATTGTTTTTTCATTTTCATAACCATCTCCTCTGAAATAATTATGTTTGGTCGCTTATTATATATTCTTAATGCACCAATAACTACATCGGCACTTATTAAAGCTGATAATAATACCTTGGAGTATATTGTGCTAGTATATAATCTAGTTCCGAGTGCATTTTGTATATTATCTAGTCGAGTTATTGAGTTGTCAAAAATTTTCACGTTGGCACCAAGTGCTAGAGCGGTTTTTGCAGCAAAAGTTCCGACAATTCCTGCTCCAATAATTACAACCTCACTAGGGGAAACGCCTGTAACCGATCCGAGCATTTCTCCTTTACCTTTGTGCGTATTGCTAAGATATTCTGAGGCTATTAAAATTGCTGTTCTTCCGGCAATTTCGCTCATAGACCTAATTATAGGATTTGTTCCGTCATTATTTTTCATTGTGTCAAAAGCTAAGGCGGTAATACGCTTTTTCATTAATTTTTGAAAATATGATTTTGACTGACAATTTGAATGAAGAGAGGTAATTACTATTTGATTTCCAATTAATAGATCAATTTCTTCGTTAGTAAGTGGGAAAATTTTTAAAATTATATCACAACTAAGTATTTCTGCAAGGTTTGAAGAAATTTTTGCTCCATAATTAGTGTAGTTTAGGTTTGAAAAGTTAGCGTTTTTCCCTGCACCATCTTGAATGATAATTTCAAAGCCTTCGTTTGTTAACAATTCTACAGCTAATGGAGCTAATGGAACACGATGCTCGTTACCTGTAGTGTCGGCAGGAATGCCGATTCTATATTTTTTCTTTTCCTGAATTACTTCGAGCATTTCTTCTTGTGGTGTATATATAGGTCCCTGTATAAGAATATTTTGCTTTGACTTTTCGTTCATAATTAAAATTTTTTATAAATATACAAAATTTATGGATTGCAATTAATTATTTTTTAAAATTTCGGAGTAGTCTAATTCAAAATCTATTTGTTTTTTTTGTAAATTTACATTTACGAGTTTGACTTTAACAGTATTTCCAAGTTGAAAAGTTTTTCCTGTATAATTTCCTATAAGACAAAATTCTTCTGCTTTATACTCATAAAAATCGTCAGTTAAAGTTCGTATATGGACTAGTCCTTCGCAAGCATTGTCTTTTAGTTCGACAAAAAACCCCCATTCGTTTACTCCCGAAATAAGACCTTCGAAAACTTGTCCAATTTTATTTTGCATGAACTCAACTTGTTTATATTTAATAGAAGCTCTTTCGGCAAGGCTCGCTTGTTGTTCTTGATATGAGCAATGTTTTGCTTTAGTCTCTAATTCTTCTGAGTTTGGGTTATTTTTTCGCAAATAATCAAAAATCAGCCTATGAGCCATCATGTCGGGATAACGCCTGATTGGTGAAGTAAAATGAGTATAATAGTCAAACGCTAAGCCATAATGCCCAATGTTTTTTGAACTGTAAACAGCCTTTGCCATTGCTCTTATAGCAAGATTTTCGATAATATTTTGCTCGGCTTTTCCGGCTGTGTTCGTAACGATATTATTCATTGATTTTGCTAATGCAAGTTTGTTATTAGTATTAATGGTATATCCAAACCTTGCTATAAAATTTGAGAAATTCATAAGTTTTTCTTGATTTGGCTCTGCATGTACTCTGTATATCATTGGTTTAGGTTTTGGTATTTTTCCGAAAATTTCTGCTGCTTTTCTATTAGCCAAAAGCATAAATTCTTCAATAAGATGGTTTGAGTCGTGCATTTCTTTAAAAAATACGCCTGTAGGCACAGAATTTTCGCCGAGAATAAATTTAACTTCGGAATGTTCAAAGCTAAAAGCACC
>CAYRQZ010000056.1:3888-16793 GCA_964426585.1 uncultured Bacteroidales bacterium
CATTGGTACAACCCTATCGACTAAATATACAGAAGTCGCTCTATTGAAGGCTTCGGCATCAAGTTCAGAATTTTCGGTAATATAATTAGTTACATCAGCAATGTGGACTCCAATTTCATATAAATTTTCTTCAATAAAATTAATAGATAGGGCATCGTCGAAATCTTTAGCGTCTTCTGGGTCTATTGTGAAAGTAGTAATATTTCTAAAATCTTCTCGTGTTTCTAAGTCGTATTGAGTAATTTTGTCAGAAATTTTATTAGCAAGTTTATTAATTTCGTCTGGGAATTTATATGGCAAACCAAACTCGGCAAGTATAGCATGCATTTCTGTATTGTTTTCGCCAGGGCGCCCAAGTATTTCTATTACTTTGCCTGTTGGATTTTTACTTTTTTTATGCCATTCAACAATTTCGACAATAACTTTATCTCCATCTTTTGCGTTATTTAAGTTGTCGCCTGGGATAAATATGTCGTAAGGCATTTTTTGACTATCAGGCAATAAAAAAGCATAAGAACCTGATTTTTCAATTATTCCGACAAATTTCAGATTTACTCTTTCAATAATTTCAACTACTTCTCCTTCCAATTTAGCACCCTTTCTAGTTGCATACAAGCAAACCTTAACTTTATCGCCGTTTAAAGCAGACTTTAAATTTTGGAATGGGATAAAAATATCTTCAGAAATTTCGTCACTGACTAGAAAGGCTTTTCCCGTTTTAGTCATATCTATAAAACCAATGATATGGCTATTTTTTGATTTAAGTTTATATTTTCCTTTTGAAGTTTCTTTTAAATGCCCAATTTGAATTAATTCATTTAAGGCTTTTACAACTAGCTCTCTTTCATGGCTTTCGGAAATAGTCAAAAACGCAGAAATTTGTTTATGATTAAACTCTTTCTGTGGCGATGAGGTAAAAATGTTTAAAATTTGCGATGTTAAAGTCTTTTTATTTAATGATTTATTTTCATTTGTTTTTTTGACTTTTTTTACTGATTTTTTCATTTTGGCATTAAGTTTGTAAATATGATACAAAAATATTTTATTTTTTTTGTTTAATTAATGTAAAATACATTATCTTTATCAAAAATTAAAATTAATTATTATAAACTTAAAATTTGTACCATGAGAACAATTACATTATCAAAAAGCATTTTAGCAATAGCAGTTATTGGAACAGCTTTGGTTTTTACTTCATGCAAAAAAGAAAAGAACGTTGGTGGCGTTGGCAAAAAACCTACAGAAATCACAATTCCATGTAAAGAAGAAGGTCGTTCAGATAAAAATTACTTTAGAGCTGATGCTAATGCCTCATCTCAAGACATGAGTTTGTCAAGAGAAAAAGCTTTAACAGCTTCAAAACAAAGATTAGCAGGTTTAATCAATACTCAAATTAAGTCTGTAACAGATCGTTACGTAAACGAAACAGAAGTTGGACAAAATTCAGACTTTGAGCAAAAATTTGAAAATTTAACTCGTGAAGTTGTAAACCAAACTTTAGTTGATATTGCAATTACTTGTGAGAAAAACTATCAAGAAGCTAATGGTAAATACACTACTTATATTGCTATTGAAGTGAGTAAAGATGTAATGTTGAATGGAATTGATAAAGGTATTTCCAAAGACCAAAAGTTAAGAGTTGATTACGACAAAATGAAATTTGAACAAATTTTTAATCAAGAAATGGATAAACTTGCCAAAGAAAGCGGTTATTAACAAAGATAAAAGAGGCGAAAGCCTCTTTTTTTTTGTCTTTTATTCAAAAAGTTTTAATTGTTGTTCTAATAATTTGAAAGATTTTCTATGATATTTTGTTATCCCGTTTTCTAAAATAGCTTGGCGGTGTGCTTTAGTAGGATAACCCTTGTTTTTGTCCCAATAATAATTTGGGAATTCTGTATGTGCGTTTAACATAAAATTATCTCTATAAGTTTTTGCAAGAATTGAAGCTGCCGCAATCGACAAATAAGTAGCATCACCTTTAATAATACATTTGTGTTTTATGCCGGGATATTGTTTAAATCTGTTGCCGTCAATTAGTAAAAGTTCGGGTTTAAATTTTAGTTTTTCTATTGCTCTGTGCATAGCGCAAAAGCTAGCATTTAAAATATTTATTTTATCAATTTCGTCATTATCGCATTGAGCTACCGCCCAAGTTATTGCATTTTTTTCAATTTCTACTCTTAGCCTTTCTCTTGTTTTTGCATTTAATTTTTTAGAGTCGTTTAAAATTTCGTTGGAATAATTTTGTGGTAAAATTACAGCAGCAGCAAAAACTGGTCCTGCAAGGCAGCCACGTCCAGCTTCGTCGCATCCTGCTTCAATTATTCCTTTTTTTAAATATTGTTTAAGCATGTTTTGTTGCTTCAATAGCTTTTTCTACACATTTCCAAAGTCTTTCGCCAGACAATTCCCACGAAAATTTTTGTCTTTGAACTCTTCCTTTTTCAATTAGGCTTTGTCTTAATTCAGAGTTTGTTGCAATTTTTTCCATATTTTTTGCCACTGTATAATGGTCGTCTGGTCCGCAGATTAAAGCAGCCTCTCCCGCAACTTCTGGTAAAGAAGTAGTATTTCCTGAAATAATGGCAGTTTCGCAGTACATTGCTTCTATTAGTGGAATTCCAAATCCTTCAAAAAATGGAATAAAAACTAAAGCTGTTGAGGCTGCGTAAAGTTTATGTAAGTCTTCTAAATTCTTGCGTCCTGTAAATATCACATCTTTGGAGTTCTTAATTGTTTTATATACTTTTTCAATTTCAGTTGTAAGGTGCATTGCCGAGCCAACAATTATTAACTTGTGATTTAGATTTGTGTTATTCTTAAAAGTGTCGAAAGATTTTAAAAGCCCTGGTATATTTTTACGAGGGTTCAATGCTCCTACAAAAATAAAATAGTCTTGCCCGTTTGTGTATGATTTTTTGACTAAATTTTTCTCATCTTCGGTAATAGGCGAATATATAGGGTTTGAGCCATTGTAGCATATTGATATTTTATCAGCTTGGATATTGAAAGTTTTTGTTATATCATTTTTTGAGTATTCTGAAACAGTGGCAATGTGAATAGCTTTATTTGCAAATTTTGGGAAGAAATAATTATAAAATTTTCGTGCCCAAAAAGGCAATTGTTTTGGATTATGATGAAAGTTTATGTCGTGTATTACTGTAACTTGTGGTATTTTAGTAGAAAGTGAGATAAACCCATCAGTAGATAAGAAAATATCTGCATTGATTTTTTTAAGAACTCTTGGAATTACAAATTGCAACCAAAAATACCATAAAAATGGGTGTCGGGTTGGGGGAGATGCAATTATAGGTTTAATATTTTCGGCAAATATGAATGATGGGTCGTATTTTCTATCAAATATGAAGTAAAAATTATGTTCGGGGTGCGATTTTACAATATGTTTTAGAGTTTCATAGGTAAACCAACCGATTCCTTCGAGCTTATCTTTAAGTAATAGTCTTGTATTTACTGCTATGTTCATTATAAAAGTCCTAATTGTATTATTTTTTCCAAATCTTTAGGAGTATCTATTGATAAGCTCTCATGTTCGGTAAAAGCAATTTTTATTTTATATCCATTTTCGAGCCAGCGTAATTGTTCGAGAGACTCAGCTATTTCGAGAGTAGACATTTTTAATTTAGTAATGTTTTGTAAAACATCAGCTCTAAAAGCGTAAAGTCCAATATGTTTATAATATAAATGTTTGCTTACCCATTTTCCTTCGGAAACGCCTCTTATGTATGGTATTGGCAACCTGCTGAAATAAAGTGCTTCGTTTTTTGAATTAATTACAACTTTTGGTTTGTTTATGTTAAAAATGTCGTCTTTGTTATTTATTGGTTTAACAAGAGTTGCTATTTCTGTTTTTTTATTTTTAAAACATTTTTTAATTTCGTTAAGTTGCTCTGTTTTAATAAAAGGTTCGTCTCCTTGAATATTTATGATAACGTCCCAAGTTTTATTTTCAATAGTTTGAATTTTTTCAATAGCTTCGGCACATCTGTCAGTACCTGTTTTATGCTTTTTCTTTGTTAAAACGACTTTTCCACCAAAAGATTCAACTTCGCCAACAATTTTTAGGTCGTCTGTTGCTACCCAAACATCGTTAAACACTTTTTTTGTTTGCGAATATACTCTATGAACCATTGTTTTTCCATTAATGTTTACAAGTGGCTTGCCAGGGAATCTAGTAGACGCATAACGTGCCGGAATAATTGCAATAAATTCCATAAAAATAATTTTGGTTAAAAATACAAATTTTTATAGTTTAAAAATTAATTTTGAACATTAATATTGTATATTGCAAACATGTTAAACAATAGCCCTGATATATCAACAAAATTTAGAGCAAGACGGATTATACTTCCTCTCATTATTGGGTTAGCTGTTGTGTTATTTTTTGTTTATAGAGATTTTCAGAAAATAGAGTTTTCTTTATTTAATTTTACGAAACTTAGTTTAGTTTTTTTATTATTAGCTTTTGTTTTTTTAGCTTTTCGCGATTTTGGTTATGTTTTGCGGATGAGGGTATTGTCTTCCAAGGAATTGTCGTGGTTGCAATGCGTTAAAATTGTACTTTTATGGGAGTTTGGCTCTGCTATTACTCCTTCAGCTGTTGGTGGCACAGCTATTGCAACTGTTTTTTTATGGAAAGAAGGTTTGAATGTTGGAAAAAGCACTGCGATAGTGCTTGCAACTTCATTTTTAGATGAACTTTATTTTAGTTTATTGTTTCCCATTATTCTATTTTCTCTCAATGATGCAGATATATTTACATTAAATTCGAATAATTTTTTTATTGACAATCTCTTTTTATTTGTAATGATAGGATATTTTTTAAAACTATTATGGACAATAATAATTGGCTATTCAATTTTTATTAATCCAAATTTAATATCGAAAATTTTCAGAATAGTATTTCGTTTACCATTTTTAAAAACGTGGAAACAAGTGGCGGAGAAAGTTGCCAATGATTATAATACTGCTAATTTTGAATTGAAAGGAAAAGGTCTTGTATTTTGGGTTAAGTCTTTTTTTGCTAGTTTTATTTCTTGGACTTCGCGATATTTTGTGTTAAATATATTATTTATATCTTTATTAGTTTCGAGTGGGGCTAGTTTTTTTGATTTGAGCATTTACGACCATTTATTAATTTTTGCTCGTCAACTAATGATGTGGATATTAATGTTAGTTATGCCTAGTCCAGGAGCGAGCGGTTTAATTGAAGGTGTTTTTGCGTCTTTTATGTCGGATTTTGTTTGTATTTCGGGTTTTTCAATTATCATGGCTTTGGTATGGCGTTTAGTAACATATTATCCTTATTTAATAATAGGTGCGATATTAGCTCCTCATTGGTTAAGAAATAATTTCAAAAAGATTTCTAAAATAAATTAAAAAAGCCGTTTATATATCACGGCTTTTTACATTATCTGTGTTATTAGTTAGCATTAAAAAAGTCCAACAATATCTCCTTTATTGTCTATGTCAATAAATTCTGCGGAAGGAGTTTCGGGTAATCCTGGCATTCTCATAATTTCTCCAGAAATAGGAACAACAAAACCGGCACCTGCTGCAATTTCAATATCTCTGATTGTAACAATAAAATCCTTTGGGCGATTTCTTAGAGATTTGTTGTCGGATAATGAATTTTGCGTTTTAGCAATACACACTGGTAATTTAGACAAGCCTAATTCTTCGATTATTTTAAGTGCTTTTTTTGCTTGTGAGGTAAATTCGATACCGTCGGCTCCGTAGAGTTTTGTTGCAATAGTTTCAATTTTTTTCTCTATGGTCCAATCAAGTTCATAAAGTGGTTCGAATTTGCTATCGCCTTGGTTAACAGTTTTTTCTACAACTTTTGCTAGTTCAATAGCACCATTTCCACCTTCTGCCCAGGATGTGTTAACAGAAAATCCAACATTTTTGGTAGCTAGATGGTCTGCAATAATTTTAATTTCTTCTTCTGAGTCTGTATTGAATTGGTTTAGAGCTACAATAGGTTTAATTTTAAAATGCTCGACGTTTTCGATATGTTTGTCGAGGTTTTCAAGACCTATTTTAACAGCTTCTGGATTTGGGCTTTCTAATTCTTTTAAACTAACTCCACCATGATACTTCAAAGCTCTAATTGTTGCAACGATAACTACTGCATTGGGTTTTAAATCTCCGTATCTAGATTTTATGTCTAAGAATTTTTCTGCACCAAGTTCAGATGCAAAGCCTGCTTCGGTAACAACATAGTCGCTCAGCGACAATCCTGTTTTAGTAGCAATCAAAGAGTTTGTTCCTTGTGCTATATTTGCAAAAGGTCCTCCGTGTATTAAGGCAGGTGTATTTTCGAGAGTTTGCACTAAATTTGGTTTAATAGCGTCTTTTAACAAGGTAGCCATTGCTCCTTGTGCTTTAAGATCTTTAGCATAAATAGGTTTATGGTCGTAGGTAAAACCGATAAAAATATTTGCAATTTTTTGTTTAAGGTCTTCAATATCTTTTGATAAGCAAAGAATAGCCATAATTTCAGAGGCTGCCGTAATGTCGAAGCCTGCTTCTCTAGGAACTCCTTGAGTTTCGCCTCCCAATCCAATTATTATATTACGAAGTGCTCGCTCGTTCATGTCCATTACTCTTTTCCATTTAATAGTTCGTGGGTCGAGTCCTAGTTTTCGTGTTTTACTTTGAAGATTATTATCTATTAAAGCAGCGAGTAAATTATTAGCTTTTTCGATAGCTGCTAAATCGCCTGTAAAATGTAGATTAATATCTTCCATAGGAACAACTTGTGCGTATCCTCCGCCGGCAGCTCCACCTTTTACACCGAATACAGGTCCTAAGGAGGGTTCTCTTAAAACAACAGTTGTTTTAAGACCTATTTTGTTCATCCCTTGTGCCAGACCTATTGATGTTGTAGTTTTTCCCTCACCAGCAGGTGTAGGTGTGATAGCTGTTACTAAAATTAGTTTTGATTTTTTAATTTTTTCTTCATCAATTAAAGATAATGGAAGTTTTGCCTTATATTTTCCATAATTTTCAATATCTTCTTTATTGACGTTTAGTTTTGCTGCAATGTCTTCTATTGGAAGTAATTTAGCAGCTTTTGCGATTTCAATGTCTTTCATAGTTTACGAAATAATTTTTTTTTCTAAGATAGTAATAATTTTATTAAATAATAAATGTTTGTTTTAAATTTCATCGAAAAACTTGCAGTCTATCGGAATCTAGTTTTATAAAAATAAAAAGAAGGATAGTAAAAGCCCAAAGTGATGAGCCCCCATAGCTAAAAAAAGGCAATGGTATTCCGATTACAGGAGCAAGCCCTATTGTCATTGCAATATTTACTCCAACATGAAAAAATAATATTGATGCAAGTCCATATCCATAAATTCTACTAAAATTTGATCTTTGTCTTTCGGCAAGATGAATAATTCGTAGAATTAAAAACAAAAACAAAAACAAAATAAGGCTAGCTCCTAAAAAACCCCATTCTTCACCTATAGTGCAAAAAATAAAATCTGTACTTTGTTCGGGGACAAAATTATATTTTGTTTGTGTTCCTTTTAAAAAACCTTTGCCCGAAAATCCTCCCGACCCGATAGCAATCTTTGATTGATTCACATTATAACCTACCCCAAGTGGGTCTGAATTTTTACCAAGTAATTCGTTAATTCTATTTTGCTGGTGTTCTTGCAAAGCATTGTTAAAAATGTAATTAACAGAAAGAATAAATACAATTACCCCAATTATTACAGATAGGAATAAGAGAATATTTTTATTTTTTTTAATAAAAAACAGTATAAGCATTAATAAGGATATGAGTGAAATGTTTATGATTATTAATGTCAATGTTTTTTCTAAAAATATATTTGTGTAATAATGAAGAATGAGCGAAACAGCTGATAATGCTAATGATGTATAAAATACGATTTGACTTTGATATGAAATGTTGTTATTTAAAAGGAATCCAACAATACCAAGAATTATGCTTATTATTAAAAGTATTTCGATATTTGTAACTAAAGCTAAAATAAATAAAACAACAATAGCAAATGAAGTAATGAATAATACTTTATTCAAGCCTTCTCGGTACAGCATAAAAATAAAAGCAAAAAATACTAGTGCAGAGCCTGTGTCGTTTTGTAAGAAAATAAAAAGAATAGGCAGAAAGAAAATTATGAAAACTTTTATTAGACTATTTTGTTTAGAAAAACTAAATGCTTCGTTGCTAATGAGTCGTGCTAAAGCCAGGCATACTGTAATTTTAGTAAATTCGACAGGTTGTATTCTAAAATCTCCAATTTGAAACCATGATTTTGAAGCATTAATTTCTACACCCAAAAACAGAACGCTTATAAGCAGGAGAATACCAATAGCATATAATAAATAAGCAAACGATGAATAAAATTTGCTGTCGATTATTAAAACAAATATTGCAATTAGAAAAGCTGCTCCTATCCATATTAGTTGTTTTCCATAGCGTTGAGAAATGTCGAAAATACTAATGTGAGTATCGTCATAAACAGCGGAGTAAATATTTATCCAGCCAAGAAATACAAGGACAAGATAAACGAATACGCTTACCCAGTCGATGTTGATTAAAATATTTCCTCTTCTATTTCTATCCATTAGTTTAAAATTTCTGTTTCGATAATTCTTTTTTCTAGATCTTTGTCGATAACATAATTTCTAATATATTTTTCAATCATTAGCCTTGCTATTGGAGCAGCCCAAACTCCACCAAATCCGGCATTTTCGACATAAACAGCTAAAGCAATTTTGGGTTGGTCTTTTGGGGCAAAGGCAATAAAAACAGAATGGTCTTTTCCTTTATTTTGTGCTGTACCTGTTTTGCCGCAGACCTTTATATCACTTAGTCTAGCATAATACCCTGTGCCATAATCTTCGTTTACCACAAAGTCCATCCCTTTTACAATTTCGTCGAAATATTTTTTATCAAAAGGTGTGAATGTTTTTTTTGTATTTTCTCCGACGTAATCCTCGTTGTCGATTTTCTTTAATATATGTGGATAGTAATAAAATCCGCGGTTTGCAATAATAGCGCAAAAGTTTGCCATTTGTAAAGGCGATACAAGAACCTCGCCTTGTCCGATACTTAGAGAATATATAGTTGAAAACGCCCATCTATGTTTTCCATACCATCTGTCATAATATTCGGGTCCGGGAATTAATCCTTTATTTACACCCGGCAGTCCTATATCAAAAGTTTGGTCGAATCCTAGGCTAACAATTTTCTTTTTCCAAAGGTCTAATCCAATTCTAGAATCTTTAAAAATACTTTTTTCTATTCCTCTTTGAATAATGTTTCTAAAAGCGAAATAGAAATACGGATTGCAGGAATATTGAACAGCTCTTGCTATTCCATTAGCTGGTGGGTGCCCGTGACAACCCACTTTAGAAACATCGCAAGGGAAATAAGAATTAATATTAATAAGCCCTTCTTGAAGAGCGACAAGTGCGTTTGCAATTTTAAAAATAGAACCTGGTGGATAGCTTGACGAAATAGCTCTGTTTATTAATGGTTTAGCAGGGGCATTTAATAAGCTGTCGTAATTTTTACCTCTTTCTCTGCCAACAAGTAACTGAGGGTCATAATTGGGTGCCGAAACTAAGGCTAAAATTTCCCCACTTTCTGGTTCAATAGCCACAATACTGCCGACTTTATTGCTCATTAATAGTTCTCCGTATCTTTGTAATTCGGAATCAATAGTTAAATTAATATTTTTACCAGGGACAGCAGGAATATCATATTTTCCTTCCAAGTAAGAGCCTTGTATAGTGCTTCTTACATCGACAAGATATATTTTTACGCCTTTGCTTCCTCTAAGCAAATTTTCATAATATTTTTCGACGCCACTTTTCCCTATATAATCACCGGCTGAATAAAAATTGTCAGTTTCTAATGTTTTTAAATCAACTTCGCCAATATCTCCAAGAACGTGGGCAGCAATCCCTTCTGTGTATTTTCTTAAAGTACGAGATTGTACGTAAAACCCCGGATAACGATACAAATGTTCTTGTAAAATTGCAAATTGCAAAGAATTAATTTGCTTAAAAAAAATAGATGGACGATAAGATGAATAAGCTTTACATTTTTCTAATTTTTGATAAAAATCTTGAATGTCAATTCCTAAACTATTGCATAATTCAAGTGTATCAAATTCGCTCATTCTTCGTGGCACTAACATAAGGTCGTAAGCAGCTTCGTTACATACCAAAAGAGTGTTGTTTCTGTCATAAATTAATCCTCGACCAGGATATTCTGTTACTCGGCGTTGTGAATTATTGTCAGATGATTGTTTTAATGAAGTGTCGATTATTTGTATAAAAAACAACTTTATCCAAATTGCTATAAATAAAGCAAAAATTATCCCACCAATAACAAATTTCCTTTGCTTATTATAATTGTTCATATCATTCTTTCATTATTAGTAGATGACCTAAAATGATAAAAAAAAGAGATGAGAAAGCACTTAAAATTATTTTAAGTAAAGTGTCCCCAAAATTGATAAAACTCCATGTATCAATGATAAACAAAAAACTATGATGCAGGAAAATTAAACTTAAGGAATATTTAAGAAACCAGTTAAAACCGTAGTTAATAATTCCTGGTGGTTTGTTTATTTCATAATCATCATGAGGGGCATAAATTCTTAAAATAAATGGTCTGAAATAAGTCATAAAAATAGTTGCCGAGGCATGAATACCAGGAGTTGAATTAAAAATGTCGACAGAAAAGCCAAGCAAAAAAGCTAAAATTAAGGAAATATGTTTATTAAAGTTTGCTGGTAAAAGTAAAATAAATAAAATATAAATGTAAGCATTAGTATATTTTGAAAATATGGCTTTATCAAATATCAAAACTTGAAGAAGCAGAGGGATAATAAAAAGCAATATGTATTTAAAATTATTTTTTATCACTTTTATTTTCTTGTATTAAAGAGTTAATTTCGTTTGAAAAATTATTTTGAATTACATACACGTAATTTAAATTGCGGAAGTCGGAAAATAGTTCAACTTTAAGAGTATAAAATTTATTTGCCGAATTAGTATTGATTTCTTTTACAAACCCAACAGGTATTTTTTCTGGGAAAATTGTAGAAAAACCACTAGTAACAATTTTATCGCCTTTATTAACAGATACGTAAGAGGGAATTTCACTTAGATTAGCTTCAGAAGTTGAGTTTCCGTCCCATTTTAAAGATCCGAAATAATTATTTTTTTCGATTTTCACACTTAATGAAAAATCTGTATTGATAATTGGCATTACTGAGGCAAAATTTTCGCTGACACTAACTATTATTCCCACAACTCCTTCTGAACAAATAACTGCCATTTCATTTTTTATTCCGTGTTTTCTACCCTTATTTATGGTTAAAAAATTATTTTTTTTGTTTACAGAAGCCGAAATAAGTTTAGCCGAGATATAATTAAAACCGCTTTTATCAATAGAAGGTATTTGTTCAGATCTATATTTTTCTAAATTATTTCTTAATATTTCGTTTTCTATAGCTAATGATTCGTTTGTTTTTTTAAGATAAAAATAATCTGTCATATTATTCCATTTTTCAAGAGTTATTCCGCTTAAACTATTTGTAGAGTTAAAAAAACTTACTCTTTGGTATGGGTTTCCTGAAAAAATAAAAATAAAACAAACTATCTCAAAGATAATAAAAAGAATAGTATAAGAATATTTAAAGATAAAGTTTATTAAACTTCTCATTATCCATTATTAACGAATTAGGAAAGGGAATTTTTCTGTATTTTTAAGTGCAATTCCTGTACCACGGGCAACTGCATGTAGTGGGTCTTCGGCAACATAAACTGGGATATTAGTTTTATCTGAGAGTCTTTTGTCGAGTCCTCTTAATAAAGCTCCTCCTCCTGCGAGATATATTCCTTTGGAGAAAATATCAGAATATAATTCGGGAGGTGTTTGTTCGAGTACTCCCATAAGTGCAGTTTCGATTTTAGATATGGATTTGTCTAAACTATGAGCAATCTCTTGATAGGAAACAGGAATCTCTATTGGTAAAGCAGTCATTTGATGAGGACCTCTAACAATATAATCAGGTGGGGGATTGTCGAGTTCAGGTATTGCCGCACCAACGTTTATTTTAATTTCTTCGGCAGTTCTATCACCAATTTTAATGTTATGTTGGCGCCTCATATATTCTTGAATATCTTCTGTAAAATCATCGCCAGCAATGCGTATAGAACGATTGCAAACAATTCCTCCTAAAGAAATAACAGCCACTTCGGTAGAACCACCACCAATGTCAACCACCATATTTCCTTGCGGAGCTTCAACATCCATGCCTATTCCTATTGCGGCAGCCATAGGCTCATAAATCATGTAAACTTCTCTACCGCCTGCGTGCTCAGCAGAATCTCGAACAGCACGAAGCTCTACTTCTGTTGAACCAGAGGGGATACAAATAACCATTTTTAATGATTTATTATATAAAGGTCTTTTCTTATTTAACATGTTAAGCATGCCTCTAATCATTAGTTCGGCAGCATTAAAATCGGCTATGACACCATCGCGAAGAGGACGAACAGTTTTTATTCCTTCATGTGTTTTGCCATGCATTTGGCGAGCCTTATGACCGATGGCAATCAATTTTCCACTTCTTTCATCTAATGCAACTATCGAAGGTTCGTCAACTAATACTTTGTCGTTTTGAATCAAAACAGTGTTGGCGGTGCCTAAATCCATTGCTATCTCTTGTTGTAAAAACGAAAACAATCCCATATAATTATATATTTTATTAATCTTGCAAGATAGAAATATTTTATAAAACTGCAAAATTACAAATATATTATGAAAAAGCGTACATTCAACAAGCAAATGCAACTTTATTGTTAACAAAATTATAAAATATATT
>CAYRQZ010000057.1:0-16716 GCA_964426585.1 uncultured Bacteroidales bacterium
TTTTGCGACTTTTTTTTATTTAAATGATTTTTAAGTTAGTTCAGATTATTTAGCCACTCTTTCGAGCCATTTTACCATAGCAAGCATTGCGGTCATAGAAAGTAAACAAACAACAACAAATACAGTCCATGTTCCAGAAATAGAGATACTTTCGTATAAGATTGCGCCTAAGAATAATGAGAAATTACCTATTGCAGTAGCTCCTAACCATGCACCTTGCATTACACCTTGTAAGTGAGTAGGGGCGACTTTTGAAACAAAAGACAAACCTAATGGAGAAATAAATAGTTCGGCAACAGTAAGAATAAAATAAGTTCCAAACAATAACCAAGGTGTAACCCTTTGAGCATCAGGCAATCCACCCATTGCGTGCACTTCGCTTAGTTTTGGTAAGTTTAGAGAGCCTATAAGCATTATTACAAATCCTAATGCTGCAATAGCCATACCAATTCCAATTTTCTTTGGTGTTGATGGTTCTTTTCCTTTTTTAGCAAGATGTCCAAAAAACCACATTATTATAGGAGTAAGGAAAACCACAATAAACGGATTTATTGATTGGAATATTTCTGCTGAAAATTGTAGACTACCAATTTTTAATAGAGTATAATCTTTCGCAAACATAGTTAGTGTTAACCCATTTTGGTGGAACGAGAACCAGAAGAATATCACAACGCCAAAAACAGCCATTAAAGCTAATATTCTTTGTTTTATTTCTTTGGCGTCTTGTTTTATTTGATCAGCCGACATAACAGGTTTGCCATCCTCATTTTTTGTTCGCTTAAGTGCTGGGTTTGGTAAAATCTTTTTGTAAAATAAGAAAATAGCTAACGAAATCAACATAGCAACAATTGCAACCGAGAAAGCGTAGTGAAAGCCAGTGTTAAAAGCGTTCAAATAGTTATTGGCAAATTCTCCTAAATTTGTTGGAGTTACTCCGTTGTTAACTTGTGTAGCTAATTCTGTAAATCTACCTGTAATAACTTCGTCTCCCATTTTACCATCAATAAAGTTGTGACATAAAGCCGGTAGATCTTGATGATATAAAAAACCTTGAGATTTTACAAACCAATTGCGAACAGTAGTTGCGGCAAATGGCGCAAACATACCACCTATATTGATAAACATATAAAATATTTGGAAACCCGAATCTCTTAATTTGCCATATTTTTCGTTATCGTAAAGTTGTCCTACAAGTGCTTGAAGATTCCCCTTAAATAAGCCATTACCGAAAGCAATAATTAATAATAATGCTAATGCAATATATTTTGTAGTAGTTATAAAAGGTATAGCTAAAAGAAAATATCCAAGGGTCATTATTATTAAGCCCATGATAATAGTGCCTTTATAATTCTTTGTATAATCAGCTAGTAAACCTCCTACTAAAGCTAAAATATAAATTGCCCCATAAAAAAATGAATATAAATAACCCGCTTCTTCACCTGTTAAATTAAATTTCGACATTAAAAATAGCGTTAAAATCGCCATCATTGTATAGAAACCGAATCTTTCCCCCATGTTTGCAAGAGCCGCAGCAATCAGTCCTTTTGGATGTTTTTTAAACATAATTTTAAGTTTTAATAAATTAATAAAATTAATAAATATTTTTTCGCTTTGCAAATATAGAAAGGTTTTTGATACTTCAATTTTTTTATTTTAATTTCTTTTAATATTTTTATTTTATTACACAAAATTTAATAAAAATATTTATCTTTGTTAAGTTTTACAATTGTTGTTAAAAATTATTTTTTTAAATGAAATTATTTGCTTCACAACAAAAACGAGATATTGATGAATATTGCATTATTAACACACCAATTACCTCAATCGATTTAATGGAACGTGCTGCAACAGAGCTGTTTTACTCTATTGGTGCAAAGAATTATTTTTCTAAAAAAAATAAATTCATAATTATTTGCGGACAAGGCAATAATGGTGGAGACGGATTAGCATTATCGCGAATATTTGCAGAGAATAATTATGATGTTAGCTGTGTTTTCTGTAATTTTTCTCCAAATATGAGCCAAGAATGCGAAATTAATCTGCAAAAAGTAAATAAAAATAACAAACTTAAATTTTATTCTATTGAAAACGCTTCTCAGTTACCTAAATTTGATGATAGAGTAATTGTTGATTGCATTTTTGGAACCGGACTCTCGCGTAAAGTTGAAGGAGAGTATGCAAAAGTGATAAGTGAGATAAATAAATCGGGCAATGAAGTAATTTCAGTTGATATACCTTCGGGTTTGTTCGGTGAAGATAATTCTGAAAATGATGGAGTTATTGTTTGTGCCGACCAGACTTTTTGTATCGGACATTTACCAATATCTTCAATGTTTGCTGAGAATGAAAAATATTATGGAGAAATATCATTAATAGATATCGGTTTATTAAAAGAAATAGAAGAGAATATAGACTCAAATTATTATTTATTAGATAAATATTTTATTAAATCTTTAATAAAAAGACGGAAAAAATTTTCGCATAAAGGAGATTATGGACATGCTTTATTAATTGCAGGTTCTTACGGAAAAGTCGGTGCTGCTGTCTTGGCTGCAAAAGCATGTATGCGTGCTGGCGCTGGTTTGTTGACCGTTCATTTGCCAAAAAAATTAGTGGATATTATGCAAATATCTTTACCCGAAGCTATGATATCGCCCGATATTAATGAGTTCTGTTTTTCGGATATTCCTAATTTAGAAAAATATTCTGTAATTGGAATAGGTCCTGGTTTAGGTCTTGAAAACTCAAGTATTATGGAATTTACAAAGTTTTTGAAAACTAATTCCAAACCTTTAGTTATTGATGCGGACGGATTAAATATCCTTTCTAAAAATAAAAAACTTATAAAATATTTAATACCAGGGTCAATTCTTACTCCGCATCCTAAGGAGTTTGAAAGATTGTTTGGAAAGTTTAGTTCGACATTAAAAGAAATTGAATTTATGAGAGAATTCTCTCATAAAACAGGTATTATAATAGTAAGAAAATCCGCAGTTACAGCAATTTCTACACAAAATGGGATTATCTACTTTAATGATTTTGGCAATCCGGGCATGGCAACAGCTGGAGCAGGTGATGTCTTAACAGGAATTATCACTTCTTTATTAGCGCAAGGCTATTCCTCTGAAGATTCTGCCATATTAGGAGTTGCTTTACACGCGAAAGCTGGAGATTTGTATCTCGAAAATAATTCAACAGAAAGTCTTATAGCTTCCGATATAATTGAGTATTTAGGAAAAGCATTTTATTTTTTTAAAGATATTTTTTAAAGATTTTGTTGAAAAATATTAATAGTTTTATATAAACAATATCTTATTTTTGTAAAAATATTCAATGATATGAAAAAAATAATTTTTATAATTTTATTGCTTAGTTTATCTTATATTACTATCGCTCAAATAAAAACCTTTAATATTGATGATACAACGGTAGTAATAAAATCAAAACCATATTATTATTCTTTGCCGAAAGTAATTTTCAATATTAAGATTAAAGTAAAAACTGAATATTTTCACCCAGGTCCTTATTGTAAATTTGCTGATAAATATTTGACTATAAAAAATGTCAAAACAGAGTATGAAGAATTTTCAACAATTACAGAATTAAATGTATTACCATTTTATGTGCCTGATAATGAGGCGTGTTTTGTAGTTCAATCAAAAAAATATTTACCTCTTTATTCTAATAGTTCTGGAATAATTTCAAGTTTTGGCTTTGGCTACCTTGCAAATGATAATTTTACTGAAAATAATTTTTCAAAAATTATTAATGATGAAAATTATTTTCAAAAGGAATTTCCATTATTTACTGATTTGTCGGTAAAACGCAATTTCTCAAATATCACCGATACAACTTATAAAGTCATTCAAATAGACTCAATTTATCAAAAGATACCAATTTATAACACAAGTATTACTAGTAAAGATTTCGAACAGAAAGCCGAAGAAGCAGCAAACTTTATTATTAAAATAAGAAAACGTAAATTCAAATTGATGGCTGGTATGTTTGAAAATGAAAACCCTCCCGAAGATTTAAGTTTGATGATTTCAAAATTAGAAGAATTAGAAAACGAATATTTATCTTTATTTATTGGAAAAGTTGTATCTCAAATTGACGAATACGAATTTGAAATATGCCCACAATCTGGACTCGAACAACAAAAATTACATCTTTTTTATTTAAACGATGATAAGTCTAAACCCGTTTCTGTTAATATTACTAATCTTCAAAGCCTTTCTTTAAAATCTTTTTTGAAAAATAAAAATAATTTAAACAAAAAAAGTAATTCAAAAGGCTTGTTTTTTAGAGTGCCAGCTATTGCTAATATTAATGTCTTTATTGATAAAAAAAGTTTCTTTAATCAAAATTTCATTGTTCCTCAATTTGGGCATCTAGATTTTCTTCCCGAAAAAATTCTGAAAAATAAAAAAAATAATATAATTTTTGATGAAAATTTTGGTTCTATTCAAAGTATTACTAGCGAATGAAATTAAAGATAAAAATTACTCTATACATTTTTATTTCTTGTATTCTAATACAAAAACTTAATTTTTCTCAAAACTTAAATATTTACAATAAAAATACAGACGACACGTCATTTTTTATTCTTAAAACTTATAAAATTAATGATAGTGTTGAGGGTTATAAAAAATTAAATGAATTTATATTAGCAGAATATAATAAAGGATTTTATTCGGCTGGTTTCGACAGCATTGTATATTTAACAAATACAACAAATGCTTTTTATAATTCTGGAGAAAAATATTTTATTAAAAAAATTGATATAAATACTTCAAATTCCGGAATTCGTATTCCAGAAAAAAAAATAAAAGAACAAAATTTTAATAAATTAAATATATTTTTTAATAAGCAATTAAATGAATTTACAAACAAATCTTATCCTTTTGCAAAAGTCGTTACAGAAAGTTTTGTAATAAAAGATGATTCTATTTCAGTGAAATATATTTTCGCGCTTGGCGATACTTATATTTTTGATTCAATAATTTTGAAAGGAGAGCCCAAAATAAAAGCTTATTATATTAATAAAATTTTGAATTTGAAAAGTGGTGAGGAATTTAATTATTCAAAAATAAAAAAAATAAATAAGAATATATTAAATGAAACATTTCTCGAACAAGAGCAAGCATATCAATTAGCCTTTAACGATAATAAATGTGATATTATATTATATTTAAAAAATAAAAAAGCTAGTAGTTTTAGTGGTGTATTAGGAATTTTACCAAATAATACGGCGGTAAAAAAACTATTGTTGACAGGGGAGTTACAGTTAAATTTAATTAATACTTTCAGTAGGGGCGAATTAATCTTTCTGAACTGGCAAAAATATTCAGAATTATCTCAAAATTTAGATACAAAATTTTCTTATCCATACTTATTTAAATCAGATTTTGGCATGGCTTTAGAGTTTAATTTGGAAAAAAGAGATAGCTCTTGGCTTAACACAGTTTTTACTACTAAAATCCTTTATGATAATTCAAATTCAATAGGCTTTAATTTATTTTTTGAAAATAAAAACTCAATTTTATTAAATAATTTAGAAGCAGATTTTCTTGATATACATTCAAAACTTTTTGGTTTAGGGTTTAAATATATTACTACTGATAAAATTGTTGGACCGACAAATGGAATTATTTTAAATTTGAACACAGCATTAGGTATTAAACAAGGAAAAGGCGAAGGCTCTATCGAAAATCATTTTCAAACTAAAAATGCAATTGACTTTACCCTATTTACCCCTATTTATAATAATGTTATATTAAAGCTTAGGTCAAATACAAAAAGTCTATTCAGTAAAAAACTATATGAAAATGAACTAGATAGAATAGGGGGCTTGAACACCATTCGTGGTTTTTCAGATTTAATATTTCCTGTTAGCTCTTATTCAATTTTAAATACAGAAATTATATATAGGTTTGAGGAAAGTTCTTCTGTTTTTGTTTTATATGACTTTGCTTATTTTGAAAAGAGAAATACGAAACTTAATGAATATAAGTCAGCAATGAGTTTTGGAACAGGAATTGAACTAAATACTGGAGTAGGTTTATTTTCATTAGTTTGGGCGGTTGGAAAATTAAATTCAGATAATTTTTTGTTTAACGCCTCTAAAATTCATTTTGGTTATAGAAATATCTTTTAAAAAAACATTATTTATTTTGAACTTTGTATAATTTGTATTGTTAATATTTATAAATTTGTAAAAAAGAGAAAATGATAAAAAAATCAAAGTATATTTTATTAGTTGTTCTAGTTAATATTATTTTCTGGACTGTGTATTTGGCTTGTGCTTTAAGTTTTAGATATATTGGCTTAATAAATAATAGTTATCAGAGTTTATTTTCGATTTTTTTAATTGATTTTGTTTCATTATATTTATTGATTTACTATTTTAGTAATAAAATTGAGTTTAATAATAAAGGCTTTTTTAAGCTATTTTACACTTACCTTATTGTTTTATTACTAAACTTTGGTCTTAATTTTATTGTTCAAAATTTTATTTTCAACGATTTCACTGGAAATCTTCTCGATTGTTTTAAACGGCAATCTTATAGCTTAAATTTATCTTTCATTTTTTTAACCTTGGGCTTAGGAATGCGTGTTTTAAGGCTGTATCGCGAAAAAAACGAAAGTTTATCCGTAGCACAAAATTTAAAAATTAGTAATGAGTTAGATGTATTAAAAAATCAAATAAACCCACACCTGTTGTTTAATATTTTAAATAATATTTACATTCAAATAAGGTTAGATCCTAATAAAGCTTCTGATATGTTATTAAAATTTTCTGATATATTGAGATATCAATTATATGAGAGCATTGAAGGGCAAGTGTTTTTGAAAGCTGAAGTAGATTTTTTGAACAATTACGTTGAATTACAAAAGTTGAGAATTACTAATATTGATGTAAAATTTGAACAAAATGGTAGTTTTAGCGGTTTAATGATATATTCTTTCATGTTTTTCCCTTTCGTTGAATATGCTTTCGAAAATGTTGGAACTTTTAATGAAAATAAAAAATTTATTTATATTAATGTTGAGATTGTAGAAAAATATATTATATTTGCAGTGAAAAACTCTAAAACTGAAATAAGTTTAAAACAAGGTTTAGAAAAGAGTGAAAGATTTAAAAAAACTCAAAAACGCTTGAAGTTTTATTATGAAAATAATTACGAATTAAAAATTGAAGATAGAGATAATTACTTTTTTGTTGAACTTAAATTAAATATAAAATGATGAAATGTATAATTGTTGATGACGAACCTTTAGCACGTGAAGGTATGCGTATGAACATTGGCGAACTTTCTAACTTAACTTTAGTCGGAGAGTTCGAAAATGCTGCAGCCGCAAATGAGTTTTTGCAAAATAATCAAGTCGACATTATGTTCCTTGATATCGAAATGCCAGGCATCTCTGGATTAGAATTTTTGCGAAGCTTAAATAATGCACCTATGGTTATTTTAACTACCGCTTATCCTCAGTATGCTGTCGAAGCTTACGAGTTAGATGTTGTTGA
This sequence comes from uncultured Bacteroidales bacterium, assembly GCA_964426585.1. Lineage (GTDB taxonomy): Bacteria > Bacteroidota > Bacteroidia > Bacteroidales > ML635J-15 > Bact-19. The sequence continues at coordinate 7,529 of CAYRQZ010000057.1, forward strand.
CTATCTTGTTAAACCAATTAGATTAGATAGATTCATTAAAGCTGTTGCAAAAGCAGAAGAATATATTGCTCTATCGCAAAATACTGCCGTATTTGAAGCTATAGAAGATGAATTTATCTTTATCAAGTCTGAAAGAAAATACGTTAAAATTAGATTTGACGAACTTCTTTTTGTCGAAGGTTTGAAAGATTATGTTATCGTTCATGCAACTCATGGAAAATATATGACAGCAATGAATGTGAAAACAATTCACAATAAATTGCCCGAAGATATTTTCTTTAGAGTAAGTAAATCTTTTATTATTAATATTAATCATATTGATGATATTGATGGTAATTATGTTAATATTCGTGAAAACAAGGTACCTATAGGACGCTCTTATCGAGATGTGTTCTTAGAATTTGTAAATAAGCGTTTATTAAGAAGATAAATAAAAAAAATCAGCAAAATGCTGATTTTTTTTAAATTAATACCTTAAACTTTTATACAATGATTAAAACTTTTGTTGATATCGTACAACTTAAAGAAAGAACTGGAAACGACGAAAAATTAATTGTTGAACTTCTCGAAATCCTTAAAACAGAGTTAATAAATTATAAACAAGAGATAGATGTTGCCCACACAAATAATAATTATAATGAGTTAAAGTCTATATTTCATAAACTAAAAAGTGCTGTCGGCATTTTTGGATTTTCTAATGTTTTTGATAGATTAGATAAAATTGAAGAAGAACTAAAAAAAAATAATAAGATGCTTGGTATAGATAATGAAATAAATATTATCTTTAACTCCATAAATAAACATATTGTTGAATTAGAAAATTTAATGAAATAAGCCATGGGAATATTGAATAAATTGAAAAATGAATTCATAGATATTATTGAGTGGTTAGATCCTACTAATGATACTATTGTTCATCGTTTTGAACGTTATCAAAACGAAATTAAAATGGGTGCAAAACTTACTGTTCGCGAATCACAAGTCGCAGTTTTTATTAATGAGGGACAGATAGCTGATGTTTTTCAACCAGGCATGTACACTTTGCAAACTCAAAATATGCCTATATTGTCAACTCTTAAAGGTTGGAAATACGGTTTTAATTCTCCTTTTAAAGCAGAAGTATATTTTGTAAATACAAAAAAATTCTTGGATAATAAATGGGGCACCCCTAATCCAGTTATGCTTCGTGATGCAGAATTTGGTCCAGTTAGAATTAGAGCTTTTGGAGTTTATGAGTTTAGAGTTGTTGACGCTGCAAAATTTATTAAAGACATTGTCGGTACAGACGGAAGTTTTACAACCGATCAAGTAACAAATCAGTTAAGAAATATTATTATTACTCGTTTTACTGACGCAGTTGCAGAAGCTAAAATTCCAGTTTTAGATATGGCTGCTAATTATAATGAGTTCTCAGAAAAAGTTGCCGGAGTTATTATTGATGAATATCGCGAATATGGGTTGGAGATGACCAAATTCTTGGTCTCAAATATTAGCCTTCCGCCAAATGTTGAAGAAGCTCTTGACAAACGCTCAAGTATGGGAATTATCGGTAATATGAACCAATACACCCAATTCCAAGCGGCAAATGCTATGGAAGCAGCTGCCACTAACCCAGGCGGAGGTGGAGCCTCCGAAGGAATGGGCATGGGCATGGGGTTTGCAATGGCAGGACAAATGATGAACTCTATGAATCAAGGTTATCAACAACAACAACAAGCCCCTCAACAAGCAGGAGCTATGCCTCCACCAATACCACAAGCTGTTAGTTTTTTTGCAGTTGTTAACGGAGCGCAAGCCGGACCTTATGACCTTAACACTATTAATCAACTTATAGCTAATGGAAACATAAATAAGGATACCATGGTTTGGAAACAGGGAATGGCTAGCTGGACACCAGCAGGGCAAGTCCCTGAATTGTCCAATCTTTTTGGGGCGATTCCTCCTCCAATCCCGCCAACTAATTTGTAAAACTATTTATATAAAAGGAATAATTATTTTTTTAATTATTCCTTTTATGATATTTATCATAAAAAAATGATTATAGATGTAAAAAAAATATTTGGTAATAAAATACTATATATTATTTTTGAATTATTGTTTATATTAACTGAAAATTAATAAGCAGAATAATGAATAAAACATTTAAAATTCGCAAAGGCCTTGATATCAGAATAAAAGGAGAAGCGAATAAACAAATTGTTGGCGAAATTAAAGCAGATTTATTTGCTTTGCGACCTGATGATTTTATTGGTATCACGCCAAAAATTAATGTCAAAGAAGGACAAATTATTAATAGAGGCGAAATTCTTTTTTATGATAAATATCGAGAACTAGTTAAAATACCTTCGCCTGTTTCTGGTGTCGTAAAGGCTATTGTTAGAGGTGAAAAAAGAAAAATTCTTGAGATTATAATCGAAAAAGGTGAAGATAATACCGTTAAACACAATATTAATGAAAGCAATTTTTCTAGTCGCCAAAATATTGTAGAGTTTTTATCGCAAACTGGCATTGTTTCTTTGATTAAACAACGCCCTTATGGTATTATTGCAAACCCAATAGACGAGCCAAGAGATATTTTTATTAATTTTTTCGACTCCGCCCCTTTAGCTCCCGACTACGACTTTTTATTAAAAGATAAAAAAGAGGAAATTTTGAAAGCTTTAAACTTTTTAAGTTTATTGACAAATGGAAAAATTTATTGCGGATTAAAATCAAATTCTATCTTAACTGACTTTATCCCCAATAACGAAAAATTTGTAATTAATTATTTTAAAGGCTCACACCCTTCTGGGTTAGTTGGTACACATATTAATAAGATAAAACCAATAAATAAAAACGAAATTATTTGGACTTTAGATGCTGCCGATTTGCATATTATTGGACATTTATTAATTAGTGGTGAATTTAAGGCTGAAAGAATTATTGCATTAGCTGGTGCTGGAGTTAAAAATCCTGGGTATTATAAAATTATCCAAGGTGCAAATATTGAATCATTAAAAGATAAACTTGTAAATGATATTGAAAATAGAATAATAAGTGGTAACATACTGACAGGCACCAATATTTCTAATAGCCCCTATTTTGGATTTTATGATAAAATGATAAGTGTGATTCCCGAAGGCAAGCATTATGAATTATTAGGCTGGGCTTTACCAGGAATTAAAAAGTTTTCAAACTCAAAATCATTTTTGTCGGGCATATTACCAATTGGGAAATTTAATTTAAATACAAATTTAAATGGCGGTCAACGCGCTTATGTGGTTACTGGTGAGTATGAAAAAGTTTGTCCATTAGATATTTTTCCACAGTTGCTAATTAAAGCTATCATGACAAATGATATTGATAGAATGGAACAACTCGGTATCTATGAAGTTATTGAAGAAGACTTTGCTTTATGTGAATTTGTATGTTCTTCAAAAATTGATGTTCAAGACATTCTTAGAAAAGGCTTGGACGAAATGAGAAAAGAAATGGCATAATAAATATAATTTTAAGAAAATGAAATTTTTAAGAAAACAAATAGATAAAATCAAGCCAAATTTTGAAGAGGGGGGAAAATTACATTTTTTACATTCAACATTTGATGCTTTTGAAACATTTTTGTTTGTGCCCAATAAAGTTACAAAAAAAGGTGCTCACGTTCGCGATTCTGTGGATATGAAAAGAACTATGACAGTGGTCATTATTGCGCTATTACCAGCTTTATTTTTTGGCATATATAATACAGGCTTACAACATTTCTTGGCTACTGGCAAAGAGCTACTATTCTGGCCGATAGTTGGCTTTGGATTAATTAAAGTATTGCCATTATTAATTGTATCTTATGGTGTTGGCTTGGCAATAGAATTTGCTTTTGCCCAGTTTCGTAAACATGAAGTAAACGAAGGATATTTAGTTACAGGGATGTTAATACCTTTAATTGTTCCTGTCGATATTCCACTCTGGACCTTAGCTTTAGCCGTGGCTTTTGCTGTAATTATTGGAAAAGAAGTGTTTGGTGGTACAGGTATGAATATTCTTAATCCAGCATTAACCGCTAGAGCATTTTTGTTTTTTGCATACCCTGCATGGATGACAGGCGATAAAGTGTGGACAGCAGGTATTGCCAAAGGTGTCGGAATCGTTGATGGATATTCGGGAGAAACTGTTCTCGCACAAGCTGCTAATGGTATTAATCAATTTGTTAATGGATTTGGGGAAAAACTCTCTAACTGGGATCTTTTTTTAGGAACTATACCAGGCTCTGTTGGTGAAACTTCAACCTTAGCTATTTTAATAGGTGCAATAATTTTACTCGTTAGTGGGATTGCTAGCTGGAGAATAATGATTTCTGTACTTGCAGGCGGGGCTGTAATGGGATTACTATTAAATACATTTGCTGTTAATCCTTTGATGGAAATTCCGTGGTATCAACATTTTTTACTAGGTGGTTTTGCCTTTGGTATGGTGTTTATGGCTACCGACCCCGTTACTGCTGCTCAGACAAATAAAGGCAAATATATTTACGGATTTTTGATAGGAATAATGGCTATATTGATTAGAGTTCTTAATCCTGCATATCCCGAAGGAATGATGCTGGCTATACTATTATTAAATGTATTTGCACCTCTAATTGACTATATTGTTGTACAATCAAACATATCAAAAAGAATTAAAAGAGCAAAAACTATTTAAACTTAAAACTATGAATACTAATTCTAATAAATATACATTAATTTATTCAATTGTTATGGTGTTAGTAGTAGCAATACTACTTACCGTTGTCGCTTTGTCGCTTCAACCTCGCCAGCAACAAAATATTGAGGTAGAGAAAAAAAGAAATATTCTTGCATCTTTAAATATTGAAACAACTCCAAGCAATGCCGAAGAATTATATAAAAAATATATTGTAAAAGAAATTGCAGTTAACACTAATGGTGATATAATTGAAAATGTTAATGCTTTTACTATTAACTTAAAAGAAGAACTAAAAAAAGATAATAAAGCACAGGTTCTTCCTGTGTTTATTGCAAAATCCGATGACGGTAGTGCTAAATATGTTTTTGCTCTTCAAGGTAAAGGGCTTTGGGGGGCAATATGGGGATATATTTCTTTAAAAGACGATTTTAAAACTGTTTATGGTGCTTATTTTGCTCATGCTTCCGAAACTCCTGGTTTAGGAGCCGAAATTGCTACACCTTGGTATCAAAAACAATTTAATGGAAAAGTAATTTTTAATGAAAATAATGAATTCGTCTCTATTGACGTAATTAAGGGAGGAGCTGGTGATAATCCTAGTGGCGTTGATGCTGTTTCGGGTGGCACAATTACTTCAAAAGGCTTGAAAAATATGTTAGAGACTTGCTTATCTGCTTATTTGAATTATATTAATAATAATAAAAAAAATTAAAACAATAAATATGTTCTCTTATAAAAATTTAAAATTATTAACTGACCCAATAAATAAGAATAACCCTATTACTGTTCAAGTTTTAGGTATTTGTTCGGCTTTGGCAGTTACAGTGAAATTAGAACCCGCAATTGTAATGGCTCTAAGCGTTACTATTGTTATTGGATTTTCTAATTTCGTAATTTCTTTAATTAGAAACTCAATCCCTAAAAGAATTAGAATTATTGTTCAATTAGTTGTAATTGCTACTTTAGTAATTATTGTTGACCAAATTTTGAAAGCTTATTCGTTTGAAGTTAGCAAGCAACTCTCAGTTTTTGTCGGATTGATTATTACCAATTGTATTGTAATGGGACGACTAGAAGCATTTGCAATGGCAAATAAACCTATACCAAGTTTGTTGGACGGCTTAGGAAATGGATTAGGATATGGTGCAATCCTTGTCATTGTTGCTTTTTTAAGAGAACTGCTCGGTAGTGGCTCAATTTTGGATATAAAAGTAATTCCACAAGCTTTTTATGATGCTGGATACATGGATAATGGTTTTGTTATCCTTCCGCCAATGGCATTAATTATTATTGGAATTATTATTTGGGTGCAACGTGGAAAATATAAAGAATTAAGAGAAGAATAAACTATGGAAAATTTATTCAATATATTCGTAAAATCCATATTTATTGAAAATATGGTGTTCGCCTATTTTTTAGGCATGTGCTCGTTTTTAGCTGTTTCTAAAACTGTTAAAACTTCGTTTGGTTTGGGGGTCGCTGTCGTATTTGTACAGGTAATTACGCTGCCATTAAATTATTTAATGGAAAAATATTTGCTAAAACCTGGAGCATTGGTATGGCTATCTGATAGTTTTGCTAATGTTGACCTTTCGTTTTTAACTTTTATACTTTTTATTGCTGTTATCGCCTCATTAGTGCAATTAGTCGAAATGGTTATAGAAAAGTTCTCACCAGCTTTATATGCTTCGTTAGGCATTTTCTTGCCTTTAATAGCAGTTAATTGTGCAATACTCGGTGGATCTTTATTTATGTCGGAACGAGAATACTCAACTGTAAGTGAAGCAACTGTTTTTGGTCTTGGATCAGGCTTAGGCTGGATGCTTGCTATCGTTGCAATGGCTGCCATTCGTGAAAAGTTGAAATATTCCCAAGTACCTGCCCCACTGAAAGGACTAGGAATAGCTTTTGTTATTACTGGTTTAATGGGTATTGCATTTATGGGATTCATGGGTATTAATTTGTAAAATATTTATTATGATATTAATTTCAGTTCAATCGCAAATATTTACATCTTCTGTAATAGTTTTCCTTATAATAATTGTTTTGTTAGTTATTATGTTAATTGTCGCAAAAAATAAATTGACACCAAAAGGAAAAGTAAAAATTCAAATTAACGAAGAAGACCCTATCGAAGTTGAGCCAGGGGCTTCTTTGTTGTCGACATTAGCAGATAGAAAAATATTTGTTCCTTCTGCCTGTGGAGGAATGGGAACCTGCGGAATGTGTAAATGCCGCGTCGTTGACGGGGGCGGGTCTATTCTTACTACCGAAGTTGGTTTCTTTAATCGTAAAGAACAACAAAATTACTGGCGTTTAGCTTGCCAAGTTAAAGTAAGAAATGATTTAAAAATTGAACTACCCGAATCTGTTATGGGAGTGAAAAAATGGGAATGTGAAGTCGTCTCTAATAAAAATGTTGCTACTTTCATTAAAGAGTTTGTCGTAAAACTTCCCGAAGGCGAAACTTTAGACTTCCTATCTGGTGGTTATATTCAAATAGATGTTCCAAAATTAGAAGTCGATTTTGCTAAGGATATTGAAATTCAAGATGAGTTTAAGCAAGATTGGGATGATCTAAAAATTTGGGACTTAAAAATGGTTAATAATGAAGAAACTTTTAGAGCTTATTCAATGGCTAACCACCCAGCAGAAAATAATATTATTATGCTTAACATTAGAATCGCAACTCCACCTTGGGATAGAAAAACAAAATCTTTTATGAATGTAAACCCAGGTATTTGTTCTTCTTTTATTTTCTCCCGTAAACCTGGAGATAAGGTTACTATTTCAGGTCCTTATGGTGAGTTTCATGTAAAACAAACAAACCGCGAAATGATGTTCATCGGTGGAGGAGCTGGTATGGCTCCTATGCGTTCTCATATCTTTAATTTATTCCAAACTGTTAAAACTGGACGAAAAGCTACTTTCTGGTATGGAGCTCGCTCTAAACGCGAAATTTTCTACGAAGAAGAATTTAGAAAAATTGAAGCAGAATTTCCTAATTTTACTTTCCATATCGCACTGTCCGAACCTAAAAATGAAGATAATTGGACAGGGTATACAGGTTTTATCCATCAAGTTATTTTAGATAATTATTTGAAAAATCACGAAGAACCCGAAGAAATTGAATATTATTTATGTGGACCTCCTATGATGAACGATGCCGTTTTAAAAATGCTCGACAATCAAGGAGTACCTAACGAAATGATTGCCTTTGATGACTTTGGAGGGTAATTTATATAATTTTTTAAAATCCGTAACTTTAAATTACGGATTTTTTGTTTATATTCTAATTTAATGTTTATGAGATTATTATTTATTTTTTTTATTATTTTAGTTTCTTTGTCTTGCTCAAATAAAAAAGAAACGCAATATCTTGTTTATCAAGGCGAAGTGCATGGCACTTTTTTTAGTATTAAATATCAAAGCTCAGTTGATTTGTCCGAAAATATTGACAGCGTTTTTCGCGTTTTTAATCTTTCCCTAAATAATTATGACCCTAACTCTTTAATTTCAAAAATTAATAATAACCAAAGCTCTGAAACGGATAGTTTGTTCAGAACTATGTTTTATGCGGCTAAAGAAGTTTACGAAATTACTGATGGAACTTTTGATATTTCGGTGGCACCAATTGTAAACGAATGGGGTTTTGGCTGGGACAAAAATGATGGAAATAGTATCCCCGATTCTTTAACAATAACTAAATTGTTAACTTTTGTTGGTATGGATAAATGGAAAATTATTGATAATAAAGTAATAAAAGATTATCCCGAATCAATGCTAATTTCTAATGCTATTGCAAAAGGACTTTCTGTCGATTGTGTTTCAAATTTTTTATTATCTAAAAATATTAACAATTTTTTAGTTGAAATTGGTGGCGAAATTGTTTGCAAAGGGAAAAACCCTAAGAATGAAAATTGGCGTGTCGGTATAGATAAACCTGTTGATAATAGCACTTATAATAATCGCGAAAACCAGATTATAATAAATATTTCAGATAAAGCAATAGCAACTTCAGGAAATTATCGAAAATTTATCGAAAACAACAATAAAAAGTATGGACATTCTATTAATCCCAAAACAGGCTATCCTGCCGAAAACGAACTGCTAAGTGTTTCTGTTATTGCCTCAAGTTGTATGATTGCTGATGCTTATGCAACTGCTTTTATGGTTAGTGGATTAGAAAAGTCCCTAAAAATTTTGGACAAACTAAATGGAGTAGACGCGTATTTTATTTATTATACTCCAGATGGAAATGTGAAAACTTATTGTACTAAAAATTTTGAAAACTATATTTTAAATTAGTTTCAAACAAAATTCTGAACATTGTTTAAATAAAATTGTTTTCTTTTATGTGATTAAAATAATTTTATGCAAACATTAACCATACAAGTTAAAGAAATTTTAAAAAAAGAAAATCAATATTTTGGCGATATTTCTGAATATTGTAAGGTTTTGTCTTTTTTGCCTTGGTTTGAAAATATTAAAGAAGAAAATTATATAATTTA
>CAYRQZ010000058.1:0-16356 GCA_964426585.1 uncultured Bacteroidales bacterium
GCAGTTTTAATTATTGCTTTAACATCTTTTGGGAAACATGAACCACCGTATCCCGTGCCTGCATATATGAAATAAGGACCAATTCTTTTATCACTTGCAATTCCTTTACGAACTGAATTAATATCTGCACCTACAATTTCGCATAAGTTTGCAATGTCGTTTATAAAAGAGATTTTCGTTGCCAACATTGCATTAGCAGTGTATTTTGTAAGTTCTGCTGATGGAATGTCCATGTGAATAATTGGATGCCCATTAAGTACAAAAGGTTTGTATATTCTATTTATTATTTCTTTTGCACTCTCGGAGTCGGTGCCAACAACAATTCTATCAGGATGTAAGCAGTCTTCAATTGCATCACCTTCTTTTAAAAATTCGGGATTTGAAGCAATATCAAATTTAATATTTACTCCGCGTTTGTTTATTTCTTCTTGTATTGTATTCCTTACTTTTTCGCTTGTGCCAATCGGAACTGTACTTTTAGTAATTACTACCATGTAGTTTTGAATATTTTTCCCAATATCTTTAGCAACCGAAAGGACGTATTTTAAATCAGCCGAACCGTCTTCATCGGGAGGAGTACCTACGGCAATAAAACATGCCGAGGCTGATTCAATACTTTCGAAAATATTAGTAGTAAAACTTAATCTTGCTTTTTCATAATTGCGGGTTACCATCTCTTTTAAGCCTGGTTCCCAAATAGGCATAATGCCTTTTTTGAGATTTTCAATTTTTTTTGTGTCAACATCTAAACAAGAAGTTTGTATTCCCATTTCGGCAAAACATGTTCCCGAAACTAAACCAACATATCCTGTTCCTATTATTGATATTTTCATATTTTATTATATTTTAATATTTTTTACAAAATTAGTACTTTAATTCTTTTTAACATAATACGCAACTTTTTCAATAGATGTAATCATATCGTAATTTTCGACATATACTGTTTCGGGAACATTTAGAGGTACAGACGTAAAGTTCATAATTCCTTTAATACCATTATATATTAATGTGTCAGCAATATTTTGAGCATCTTTAGGCGACATTGAAAGTATTGCAATCTTACAATTGGTTGTTTTAATAATTTTATCTAAATTATCAATATGATAACTTTTTATTCCCGATATTATTCTGTTTACTTTGGTAGAATCGTTATCGAAGGCAGCAATTATCTTTATATTGCTTTTCTTACTATTAAAATAGTTTGAAATAGCTTTGCCCAAATGCCCTATGCCAATTATTATTGTATTAAAATTTTCAGTATCATCTAATATTTCACTAATTTTTTGTATTAAATCTGGAATAGAGTAGCCTCTGCGTTGAGTCCCTGTATATCCAATAAGCATAATGTCGCGTCTAATTTGAACTGAGGTTAAGTGTAAAATACTTGCTAACTCATGTGAATATATAAAATCATTGCCTTTTTCTTGATGAGCAGTTAAAACTCTTCTGTACATGCTTAATCTTTCAATTGTTTTTTCTGGTAACATAATCGTTTTTTTTAATCTTTATTTTTTCAATGAAATTACTAATTCAGTATCATTCTCATTTTTCGTTAAATTAATTGTAATTCCATAATCTTCGTATAGTTTGTTAGCTAGGTTTAAACTTGGTCCTGAAATTAATCTATTAGAATCAAAAGATTCTACATTATAGTTTGCAATATCGGCTTCTTTTATGAGGTTTGCATAGTTAGGGTTTCCACTATTTTTGAAAATTAATGTAGAGTAGAAGTCGTTTGTTTCGATTGTACAATCTATAAATTTTGTATTGTTTGTATTTACTATGAATGACTTTATAATATTGTTATAAATAAGTTCAAAAATTATCGGTGTAAATTTATAATCAATATTAACATCACTATTCAAATACAGTTTTATATTATTATTTTTAGTTTCGTAATATATTAATTTATAGATAAACAAAACAAAATCTTTGATATTTGCTTTTTCGATGGTTTTTAAGCTAAGTTTTACATTAGTATTAGTCAGAGCCATTAAATCGGTAATCATTGCTCTCATGTTATTAAGTTTATCTAATGATTTTTCAATTATCGGAATATATTCGCTGATATTATTTCCTAGTTCTTTATTTTGAACTTTTAATAAGCAATTTGAGACTTCATCAATAGGTTTTTTTAGTTCTAAAGATAATAATGATAAGAATTTAAACTTTATTTGTTTCCCTTCTCTATGTAGCCCTTGTGCCATTTCTTTAAGAAATATTTGCTTAGTGATATTTTCAATCGAAGCTTTTAATTCTTGCGGAGTAAAAGGTTTTGGCACAAAATCAATGGCGCCTTGGCTAGTTGCCTTAACGGCTAATTCTAAAGAAGCGTATGATGTTATCATAATTACCATTGTTTCAATATCATTTTCGTTTATGAAGTTTAAAACTTCTACGCCTTGTATTCCTGGCAGTTTATTGTCTAAAAGAACAATGTCGAAATTGCTTGATTTTAATAAATCTATTGCATTTTCCCCTGTTTCGACTTCAATAAGTTCAAATTTAATAGCCGATTCCATGAATGGGTAGTCGACTTCAAATTTACTTAAAATTCTTGTAATTCCTGCTCTAATTCCAAATTCGTCATCAACAACTAAAACTCTAATCTTTTCCATTAAAATTACAGTTTATTATTTTAAGTTAAAAATTCTTTTTAATTCTTTACTAACGCAATCTGATTCAACGCCTTTTTCGAGATAAAGATCTGCCTTTACCCATTTGTTATCGTTGTTAAAAAAAATACCTGTTTCGGCTGCAACAGCTGTAGTAATTATAACGGGTATATTTGGGTTTTTCTTTTTAACTTTATAAGCTAAAATAAACCCACTTTCTTCATTTTCCATCATTAAATCAAAAACAGCAGCATCAAACTCGAATTTCTGGATGGCATTTTCAGCTTCTTTTTGTGAGTTAGTAGCAATAACAGTAAATCCTTCTAATTCAAGTTTAAATCTAATTTGAAATAAGAAGTCAAAATCATCATCGGCTAAAAGAATTATTTTATTTATTTTGGTCATATTCACTAAATTTTACTTGAGGTAATTTTATTATAAAAATAGTCCCTGTTGGGGCTTTTGAAATATCAGTATTTGTAGTTAGATTAATTTTTCCTTTGTGCATTTTAATAATTCCGTAAGTTGTTGGTAAACCTAGTCCTGTACCTTGACCAATTGGCTTAGTAGTAAAAAAAGGAGTAAATAGCTTATCTAAATGTTCGTCTGAAATTCCTGGACCTGTGTCGGATATTTTAATAACAAGTTCTAATTCTTGGTTTTCTAATTCTATACTTAGCTTTCCACCATTTGGCATAGCTTCTATTCCGTTTTTTACAATATTTGTTAGGGCTTGCATCATCTGCGACTCATCAATGGCAATAATGGGGTTTGATAATTTATTAATAATTTCAAATTTTACGTTAGCAGGTATAATAACAGAGTTCTTACAAGATTCAATAAAATCAAGAATATTTAAAGTTTCATATCGAATTTTATTTTTTCTTGCAAAGTTTAATAATCCACTTACAATGGTTTTGCATCTAAGTGCTTGCTCACAAACAAGTTTTAAATCATTATATATTTCCGAATCAGGATTAGCCTCGTCTAATAGTATATTTGCATACATAATTACTATTCCTAGTGGGTTGTTAATTTCGTGAGCAATTCCTGCGGAAAGTTGTCCTAAGTGAGCAAGTTTTTCGCTTTGTTTTAAGGCTTGTTGTACAGTTTCGAGTTTTGTATTTTTAAAGTTTAATTCGTTTACCATTTTTTTGAGTTTTTCAAGATTATATGGTAAACACATATCAATTTCGGCGAGACCTCTAATTACGGCTATTGCGTGTTCTTCGCATGATTCATAACCACAGGCGTGGCAATCTAATCTATCTTCTTTGTTTATTTTGTCCATGCCGATATAAATTTCTTCAATTTCACTCCGACTAGGAATTATTACTCTTTGGTCGTCGCTCACAAAATTTCTTGAAAGGTCTAAATGTCTAAATCTGTTCCTACTTTCGTTCCATTCTTTCCAATCAATTTCGTTTAATTTCTTTCTTGCATAGCGAGTAACATAAGATCTATTTTCGTAAGGTTTGCCTTGGGTAAACATTCCTGGACCCATAATACAACCTTCACAACAAAGTAGTTCAAGATTATGGTCGCTAATTAATCCGTTTTCAAATTCGGTAATTGCTTCTTTAAAATTTTGCCTTCCATCGGCAACAATTATGTTTCCTTGAATTAAATTTTCGTGAATATTTATAGTATTAATAATTCCTCGGCTAACAGGGAAAATAGAACCACGCGCACTTCGTGGGGGGTCAAAAGAAAGAGACTTTACATCTGACGATTTTATTCCTTTTGTCTCGAAAATGTTTCTTATTTCTTTAAAAGTAAGAACATAATCTGGCTCGCATGACTCGTTCTTCTTTGCAATACAAGGTCCTATAAATACAACTTTTTTATCTTCTCCATACATTTCTTTTATAACTTTTACTATAGCCATTAACGGAGACATTATCGGTGCTAATGAACTCGTTAAATGTGGATGATATTTAGTAATGTATGAAACTATTGCTGGACAATCCGAAGATATAAATTTTCTAGATTCATTTTTTAATAAAATTTCTCTATATTTTTCGGCGATAAGGTCTGCTCCAAACGAAACCTCAACAACTTTTTTAAATCCAAGTTGTTTTAACATTCCAACTATTAGACCATAGTCGTCAATTTCTTTAAATTCGGCAGGAAAAGCTGGTGCAATACAAGCAATACAATCAACACCAGATTCTATCAATTCAATTACTTCGATTTCTTCGTTGTAAAATGCTTTTGCTTTTCGCGTACATACCTTAACGCAATTTCCACAACCTATACAACGCTCAGAAATTACATTAGCCTGACCATTTTGCATACTTATAGCTCTTGCCGGACATTCTCTTATGCATGTGTAGCAAGTTTTGCATCTGTCGGTTATGGTAAAAACTAATGGCGTTTTTTCGTTAAATCTTATCATAATTGAAAATTATTCTTTATTATTCTTAGATTCTTTTTTTAATCCCTTTATATAAAGATTCTGACTTACGTTTGAATTGTGATTAGCATCATCATAATCATTAATTACTTTTTTAATTTTTTTCCAAAGTTCAAAATCGTTTTTAACTGAATTTCCGCAACCAGATATACAACCGTTTTTACAAGAACGAAATTCTATAAATAAGTAATCTGTATTCAATATTGTGTCTTTATTTTCTATAAGTGCATCTGTTCCCGAAATTAAAGCAATGGTATAAATATTGTTATTATATTTGAATTGGTATTCTTCAAAATTTTTATCGGATTTTGTGTCAAATATTTTTTTTAGAACTTTGTTGTTTGAACTTTCTGAAAATAAATTTCTTAAAATTGTTTCGGAAATTCCACCTTTTGTTTCGAAAACCGCACCAGAACTAGTATCAAATGCCGAAAAAGTGTCGGCTACTTCTTTATTTGAATATGGAAAATTAATCCCGTATGAAAGCAAAAGTCGGTTTAATTCGATTGAGCTAATCACAAAATCACAAATTGGTTGTGATTGAGATTGTGGGGCAAAATAGTCGTTAGCAGCTGCATATTTTAATGATACACAAGGAGCAACAGCGGTATGTGCCGAAGTTTCTTCTGTCTGCTTTTTTATGTTTGTGCCGGTAATATATTGTGGAGTTGGACTTAAACAAACAATACTTTCAAATTGAGGAATATGGTTTTTTATAAAAGTCTTGGCAGCAGGGCAATCTGTAATTATATAATTTGTTTTAAATCCGTTGGTTCTTTCTTTAACTTTGGCAGTTTGTTCCGAAATAAATATTTCAATTCCCAGCGAGTTTGTATTTACAGTTTTAAACCCAATTTGATGTAAAGCTGCTACTAAAAAAGATTTTGTGTCTTCGTATTTTTTAATATTATACATTGCAGAGAACCATGCAATAGTCGAAGGCGATAAAGAAATTGAGCATAAGGTTTGCGGAGAGGCTATTTTTTCGCTTATCTGGTTTAAAATAGATTTTTCGGCAATAGCATCTGTGGGGCAAGCAACAATACATTTTCCGCAGTGGATACAAGGCGAATAATATAATCCTTTTTTAAATACTGGCTCTACTTTTAAATTTTTTCCTCTACCAATAAGCTCTAATGCTGAAACTTTAGCTATTTCTTTACAAATTCTAACACAACGCCCACACAAAATACATTTTGACATATTTAATACCATAGAGGGGTCTGTCCTGTCAGTTTTATATTCAGTATATCGCCCTGTATAAAATTTTTCTCGAATATTTAAACTGTTTGCAATGTCTTGGAGTTCGCAACTTCCGTTCTGACTGCAATATAAGCAATCTTCGGGGTGATTTGCTAATAGTAAAGAAATTGTATTTTTTCGAGCCTTAATTACTTTAAGCGAATGAGTATAAATTTCCATTCCTTCGCTAACAGGCGTAGAACATGCAGGGACTAAATCATCTGAGCCTTTTATTTCGACAACACATAAACGACAAGCACCTGTTGGCGAGAGTTCGGGCCAGTTGCACAATATAGGTATTTTTATTCCGTTTCGTTTAGCAACGTTAAGAATTGTTTCTCCTTTGCTTACTTTTATAGGATAATTATTTATTGTAATTTCAAATTCCATTTTAATTAACTTTTATTGCGTCAAACTTACAAGCGTCGTAACAAATCCCACATTTAATACATTTGTCCTGAACAATAAAATGTGTTGTTCGGGCACAGCCAATAATTGCATCAGTTGGGCATCTCTTAGCACATATTCCACAACCGACACAAGCTTCGACTATTATTAAATATTCTTTTAAATTAGTGCAAACTCCAGCTTTACAATTTTTTTCAAAAATATGTTCTTCATACTCGTTTTCAAAGAACTCTAAACTGCTTAAAACACTTTCGGGAGCATTTTTGCCTAAACCGCATAATGAGGTTTGTCGCATTACTTCGGAGATTTCTTTTAACTGTAATAAACCTTTAAATCGAATTAAAGAATCGTGCCTTAGGTTTGCATCAGGCTTTTCTGTCAATCTTCTTATTATTTCTAAAAGTTGTTGAGTTCCTTCGCGACAAGGAATACATTTTCCACAACTTTCTTGGTTAAGATAATTTAAAAAATGTTTTGTAAGGTCCAAAATGCAATTATTGTCGTCAATTACCACAAAACTACCTGAACCAAACCATAAGCTTCCTTTTGTTAGAGTGTCGTAAGTTATTTCTTGTGAAAAATTATCGGGATGAACAAAAGCTCCTGTCGGACCTCCTAAGTGCACTGCCTTAATATTGTCTAAATTTTCATTTAAATTAATTATTTTTAAAATATAATTAACTGTTTTCCCCATTTCAATTTCCAGAATTCCTGAAAAATCAATATTCCCATTTATAGTGTATAATTTTGTTCCGTAAGATAAATAAGTCCCAGATTGTTTAAATTTTTCTGAACCTTCTCTAAAAACTAAACTCGCATTATAAATAGTTTCAACATTATTAACAATGGTTGGATAACCAAATAACCCCGACTCTGTTGGGTAGGGCGGTTTAGCTTTTGGCATTGCACGTTTGCCTTCTAAACTAGCAATAAGTGCAGTTTCTTCGCCGCAAACATAAGCGCCAGGTCCTTTATAAAGTGAAATTCTAATATTTACAGCACTATTAAAAATATCTTCACCACATAAACCAAATTCTTTTGCTTGTTTTATTGCATTTTCTATTCTTTCGATTGCAAGTTTGTGCTTGGCGTTTATGTAAATGATTGCCTCAGAGGCATTTATGGCGTAAGCACCAATAAGTAAACCTTCTATTAACATGTGTGGATTACTTTCTATTAATAATTTTCCACCAAGCGAGTTTGGGTCGCTCTCGTCTGCATTGCAAATAAAATACTTTTTATTTGAAGGTATATTTAATACTATTTTCCATTTTGAACCTGTATTATAACCTCCACCACCACGACCTCTTAAGCCACTTGCTTCTAACTCATTACAAATTTCTATTGGTGTTTTAGTTTTTAAAATTTTTGCAAAAGCGTAGTACCCACCATGTTCAATATATGAATTTATTGATAATGGTTGTAATATTCCGTTAAATTTTAATAGTTTTCTGTTTTGTAATCTGAAAATTGATAGTTCTTCAATGTCTGCTACGTCTGCCCAGGAACTTAAATCAGGGTGAAAGTGTTGACCAAGAATTACTGCCTTGTCGGTAGGTAGAATATTATTTAATATGCTATCTAATAAATTTGATACAAGATTGTAATAAACATTTTTGAACGAAATTGCATTTCTTCCAGGCATCTGTATGCTTATTGCTGGCTGGAATATGTGTATCCCTTTACACGATGTCTCTATAAGCTCATACTCTATAACTTGCTCTTCAAAATATTTTTTAATCTCGGCGATGGTTAAATCAATGCCTGAAATAATACTTGAACTGCTTATCTCTACATAAATATGAGGTTTTGTCAAATTTAGCCTAGATAAGCCATAATAATTGTCTGAAACAAAATCTTGGCTTAATTTATTTAATATTTGTTCTTTTAAATTGCTCATATTATTCAATTTCGTGGAGTATTTGAATTATATCTCTCTTTTTTAAATTAGTGAAATACTTCCCATTGATTTCTATTATTGGACCTTGAGCACAAGCTCCCAAGCAATTCACTAATTCAAAACTATATTTACCGTCTGAACTAAAGCCGTTAGCATTTAAGCCAAACTGCTTGAAAATCTCATGCTTTAAATCAATGCTTTTTTTTGTATGGCACGAAATACCCGAACATAATTTAATATGATATTTAGCATTCTTGCTAAATCTGAATTGTGAATAAAAGCTAACAATACCATAAATATTACCAGCTGAAATATTGGCTCTTTCGCTTAAGGCATTTATGAAATCATAATCAATATAGCCAAATTTTTCCTGAAAATCTATTAATATTGGCAAAATTTCTGATTTGTCGATATTGGTTTTAAGCTCATTATAATACTTTTCCATCAATCTTAATTCTTAATTATGCAAATATAATCATTGTTATTTAATAAACAATGTTATTTTATTAACAATTAAATTAATTTTTAATTTGTGTTATTTATTCATCTAAATGAGACAGCTAAAATGAATAATAATATTATTTTATTTGTTTTACTAAAATCGTATTATTTTTCTCTGTGAAAACTTGTATTTGTTTAACGATTTTAATCAACTTAATTACAAATTTAGAATGTAAAATATTTATTTTCAATTTTGTTATTGTTTATTGAGAATTATTATATTTGCGATGGAAAGACATTGTTAAAATTCAAAAATTGATGCTAAACTTAAAATATAGTATTGGTGATTTAGAATTAATTAGTGGTATTCGCGCTTCAACACTTCGTATGTGGGAGAGCCGTTATAATTTTTTACAGCCACAACGCACACAGTCTAATAATCGGGTATATTCTCAACAAGATTTAATTTATTTATTAAAAATTTCTGAATTATTAGACGCAAATTATAAAATTGGTTATTTGAGCAAGTTAAATATAGGCGAAATTGACAAGTTATATGAAGATTTTAGCTTGGTTTCCACTTCTTTAAATATTTATTTATCTGAATTTCTTTCATTATTTGTAGAAAAAGATATTCAAGGAATTGAAATATTATTTGATAAATTATTTGAAAAATTGGTAAACGAAGATTTTATTATTTTGGTTTTAGAACCTTTGTTATTGAAAATAAAACTTCATAAAGAAATAAAAAGTTTTGAAACTTATTATATTGATTATGTGCTGAATAGACTGACTTTAAAAATATTATATACAGCCGAAACACTTCGACAAAATCATAGAAATACTAAAGAAATACTAATTATTCAGTCTGATACTTCTGAATTACCTTGCAATTTAGCTTTAGTCTATTTTTTAGCTGCAGCAAAACATTATAAGATACATTTTTATTTTAATAAGCTAAGCTTGCCTAGCCTAAAAAAAATGAAAGGAGCTATTCAGCCTGATATAGTTTATACCGAGTTTAATGAAAATCTTTCTGATGCTAAATTAGTTGAGTATTTTGAAGTACTAGAGGACTCTTTTCCAATGGCAAAAAATATTGTTGGTGGCAGCCGCTTAAGAGAAGGTTGGAAACTTATTAATAATAAAGTTTATTGCATTAGAGGCATTGAAGTTTTAGCAAAAGCCTTATAGGGACTATTAATTTAACTTAAAGATTAATATAAAAGTGTGAAAAATATTTTTTACTAAAAATGTTTGTAATTTTTTTCGCTTGTGAATTATTGACAATTATATCCGCATATTCTTAGATAATTGTTGAGAAAATGAAATTTCGAAATAGAAGAACAATTTCACACTTAATATAAGCTAGATATTCCTTTTAAAAATTGATGATTTTACATTAAATCTTGTTCTTAAATTTAATTAATGTAATTTTGCAGAAATTAAATTTTCAAAATATGAAATTATTAGATGAAAAAGTTGTTTTAATCACCGGTGCAGCCCGTGGAATAGGAAGAGCTATTGCTATTGCATGTGCGCAAGCAGGTGCTAATATTGCATTTACTGATATGAATGCAGATGATAATTTTAAAAGTTTAGAGAAAGAACTCGAATCTTTTGGAGTCAAAGCAAAAGGTTTTGTTTCTAATGCTGCTGATTTTACTTCTAGCGAAAAAGCTGTTGACGAAATTATAAACGAGTTTGGTAGAATCGATGTTTTAGTTAATAATGCAGGTATTACACGCGATGCTTTGCTAATGAGAATGAGCGAAGAACAATGGGATATGGTTATAAATGTTAATTTAAAATCTGTATTTAATTTAACTAAAGCTGTTCAAAAAACAATGTTGAAACAACGTAGCGGTTCAATTATTAATATGAGTTCTGTTGTTGGGGTTTCGGGAAATGCTGGACAGGCTAATTATTCTGCCTCAAAAGCTGGTTTAATTGGGTTTACAAAATCTATAGCTCAGGAATTAGGTCCTCGAAATATTAGAGTAAATGCAATTGCACCAGGATTTATTGAAACCGAAATGACTAAAGTTATTCCCGAAGACGCCAGAAAAGCTTGGACAGAAAAAATACCTTTAAGACGAGCAGGACAACCCCAAGATGTTGCTAATTTAGTCGTATTTTTAGGTTCGGATATGTCGTCTTATATTTCAGGACAAGTGATTAATGTTTGCGGTGCAATGTTAACTTAATACTTCGTGCAAATTTATTTCGAATATTCTAAATTCTTAATAATTGTAGCTGTTGCTATTGCAGCAGCTACTTCTTTTTTATTATATTATAAAGACAAACTTTTTAAAGAACTCGCAAACTGGAAAATTATCTTAATGTCTAGTTTGAGATTTGTTTTTGTTTTAATAGTATTATTATTGTTGCTAAACCCTGTTTTTAAAAGCTCTGGAATAGAAATTCAAAAGCCTATTTTAGTTTTTGTCCAAGACAATTCAAGCTCGATTCTCTTAAATAAAGACTCAATTTATTATCAAACTCAGTATAAAACTGATATTGATAATTTGTTGGAGGATTTAAAAACTAGATTCGATTTACGTTATCTTCAATTTGACGAAAATGTTGAAAGTGAAAAAGATTTGAATTTCCAAGGGCAGCTTACTAATATTTCTTCCATATTTTCCGAAGTTGTGGCTAGATATTCGGGAATGAATTTAAGTGCAGTTATTTTAGCTACTGACGGAATTTATAATAGTGGCGAAAATCCAATATATTTGACAAATATCAATTTTCCCGTTTATTCTATTGCCTTAGGTGATACAATTTCTCAAAAAGATTTAATCCTCAAAGATATTATTCACAATCATGTTTCTTTTCTTGGAAATAAATTCCCGGTTAGAATTTTTGTTTCTGCAGAAAAATGCCCCGAAAAGGAGAGCGAGTTGATTATTCGTAAAAATGATAAAATTGTGTATCAATCTAAATTTGAACTGCCCCAAAATTCAAATATTAAA
This sequence comes from uncultured Bacteroidales bacterium, assembly GCA_964426585.1. Classification (GTDB taxonomy): domain Bacteria; phylum Bacteroidota; class Bacteroidia; order Bacteroidales; family ML635J-15; genus Bact-19. The sequence continues at coordinate 12,001 of CAYRQZ010000058.1, forward strand.
ACTATTGATTTAGAACTTCTAGCTGATAATGTTGGTAATCAACAATATAGCGTAGAACTTAAAGCTTTAGAATCTGAAATTTCATATCAAAATAATTTTGCAGATTTTATTATTAATGTTGTTGATAACAGAAACAAAATTTTATTGTTGGCAAATTCCCCACACCCCGACTTAGGTGCAATTAAATCAGCCCTAAAAGATAATCCCGACTTTGAACTTGAAGTAAAATATATCGAAAGTTTTGATAAAAATATTAAAGATTATGACTTGGTAGTTTTTTATCAATTGCCTTCGGTAAAGAATAATGCTACAAATATTTTTACAGAACTTTCGAAAACTACAACTCCTATGTTGTTTATTATTGGCTCTAATACTTCTTTGTTGGCTTTTAATGCCTTAGATAAAGGTCTTAATATTGTTGTGAATTCCAACAAATTAGATGAGGCTATTCCTTCGTATAACTCTAATTTTGTTGCATTTGCTCCAGGAGTAGATCCAAGTTTTTATAAAAATCTTTCACCTTTAAAAGTGAATTTTGGTGATTATAAGTTTACAGCAGAATCAAAAGTTTTATTAACTCAATCAGTTAACGGAATTAAAACCAATAGACCTTTATTGGCATTTACCGAAATTGGAAGTTCAAAAATTGGCTTTTTAACTGGCGAAGGAATTTGGAAATGGCGTTTAGATGATTTTAAGCAAAATTATGATCACGAGGCATTTAACACTTTGATTAATAAAACTTTTCAATATTTATTAGTTAAACGTGTGCAAGATAAATTAAATGTCGATTACAAACAAGTGTATAATGAAAATGAAGCTGTGATTATAAATGCTTCTTTTTATGACGAAACCTTTGAGCTTGTGCCTAATTTAGAATTAAGTTTGTCCCTCAAAAATGATAAAGGAAAGGAATTCAAATTTAATTTTTCAAATTTTGGAAACTCTTATCGTTTGGATATGGCAAGATTACCTGTTGGTAAGTATGATTTTATTGTAAAAACAAAATTTGATAATAAAAACCATGAATTTTTTGGACAATTTTTGGTTAAAAGCATCAATATTGAGGCTCTAGTTACAAGCGCAAATCATCAAATATTGTACCAATTAGCTGAAAACACCGGTGCTAAAGTATTTTACCCATCGCAAATTCATAATATTAGTCGAGAAATTCAAAATAATGAAAATATTGTTGATTTAGCTTATAAAGTTGAAAAAAATTACAATTTATCAGATATATACCTAATATTTTTTATAATTCTATTGTTTGCAACTTTTGAATGGATTTTAAGAAAATATTGGGGAGCTTATTAATTTTTACCCATTTTCCGCAATTAGTCTTAATGATTCTAAATTTAATATCTCAATTTGTTTTCCACTAATTTTTATGATATTGTCTTTTTGAAAATCAGATAAAGTATTGATAACACTTTCTTTTGAATAAGCCAAAGAGTTTGCAAGTTCTTCTCTAGTGAAAGGCAAACTTATTACTTCGTTTTTAAATAAACTTCGTAAACGCAAAAGTAATAAGGCAACGGCTCCGTTAACGTTTCTATGATTAATAATTATTAAATTGTGAATTGCTGAATTTGTCATTTCCGACATCATATTGACTAAATCGACAGCAAAATCACCATTTTCGCGTATCAATTTTTCAAAAATAATTCTGTCAAATACTCTAACTTTTGCAGGAGTTATCGCAATAGCTGAAAAATCTAATTTTTTTTGAACAAACGAACACATTAAGCCTATAAAATCTCCTTTTATAGAAAAACCAAATGTCGAATCTTTAGATTTAATTTCTACATTTAATTTTGCAAAACCTTCTTCTAAAACATATATCTGACTTGCTAAGCTGCCTTGCTTCAAAATTGTTTCATTTTTATGAAAAGTTAGTAATGTAGAACTATTTAACAATTCTTCAAACTCGTGGTCTAAAAGCTTTGTTGCCCAATAAAATCGCAAATCTTTCGACATAAAATATTTTTAAAAATGCAAAACTAATAATAAAAACATGAAATATTACATGTTAATTAATATAATTTTACTTTAAAAATTATTTGGTAAATAAGTAAGATAATGCTAATTTTGTCGAAAATAAAATGATTATTAATTTTTTAAAAATACATTATTATGGCAGATATGAAAGTAAGGGTTAAAGCCACTAGTGCAGGACCCGCGAAGACAATTGTAAAAGCGAGAAATTTTGAGCTTATTGTAGATGAGCCTGAGAATTTAGGTGGAACAGATGCAGGAGCAAATCCTGTTGAATACGTTTTAGCAGCTTTTTCGGGTTGTTTAAATGTAATGGCACATTTAATTGCAAATGAAATGCAATTTGAGTTGCGTGGAGTTGAAATCGATCTTTCTGGTGATTTAAACTTGGGTAGATTATTTGGGCAATCTTATGAGGAGCGTGCAGGTTATAAGCAAATTGAAGTTGCTATCAAAGCCGACACCGATGCTGATGAAGAAACTTTAAAAAAATGGGTTGAAGCTATTGAGGACAGGTGTCCTGTTAGTGATAATTTAAAAAACGCTACTCCTATAAAAGTTTCTTGTAAAAAGAAATAAGATTTGAATAAAAAAGGCTGTCATAGAGTTGACAGCCTTTTTTTTATTATTCTTTAATTAAGACTTTTGTTTCTTTATCAATTTTGATTAAATAAATTCCGTTAGTCCATTTTTCCACATTAATTTTTAATTTATCTATGTTTGAAATTGTTTCAAAAATTAATTTTCCAGAAATATCATAAATTTTAATTTCTTTATCCATTATATTTTCAATATTTAAAAAATCGCTTATTGGGTTTGGGAATATTTTCAAATTATCTGTTAGTTTGTCAGTAGTATTTGATGGGTCAATATTTACCCAAGTTCCGTAAGAAGAGCTTCCGCACATATTTGTAATAGTTAAAACTACATAATATTGTCCGGCTTGAAGATAGGTAAAACTTGGGTTTTGTTCGGTAGAACTTGATGGCCAGATATCATTATCACCAAAATTCCATGACCAAGAGGCAGCATTAACAGATTCGTCAATAAAGTTTACAGTAAAGCCATCAATTTCGTATGAAAACATTGCTTGAGGGATAATCTCGCAGTCTTCTATTTTGATTAAGTCAATAGCAATTCCTTCGGTGTCTTCTGTTGGAAATCCGATAGGAATGTCGGGTATAAAAGAGCCATTTTCAAAAACGAATCTAAATTTCACGCTTGCTTGTCCGGCTAAGAAATTAATTTCTGTTGAAACTTCTTGCCAACCTTCCGACGAGCCCCCCCAAGTTCCAAAGTTCAATAGGTCTGCACCATACCAGCCGTTAGAAACAGTACCTGCTCTAAGCGTATCCCAATACATTCCGTCTAAAGAGTATTCAACAAAAAAGTTTGATAACATAGGGGTTGTTTCAAATTGAATCAAGGCTTTAAATTTGGGATTTTGTAAATTGCTTAAATTAAAACAAGGTGATTCTAAATATGATACTTCGTTAGGATTATTGTAACCATTTGCATTTGTTACCCAGGCATAGTCTCCATCACCGGCACTATTAATTATATAAAAAGACGGTTCGGCTAGTTCTAGAGTTGAACTTGAACCATAATTTATCCAGCCAGCATTGCCTTCTTCAAAAGATTCTGAATATAGGTTATCAACTAAGATAGTATTTTGTTTATAAACTATTTTAGTGAAACTGTCATTTTCTGGATTTTCATCACCTTCGTGGTTTGTTTTCGCAATGATTTCATATTCGCCAACTTCGCTCATATCAGCAGTAATTGTAAATGCATGTTGAGTAGTACCACCTGGTATAAGTGAAGTTATAACTTGGTCATTTGCCAGCCAAGTATTTCCACCATCTATTGAGTAATTGACTTTGATATTATTTTGAGTTTGCGAGCTATAATTTGTAACGTCAATTTTTATTATTTCGATATCTGATAAACCGCAACCTGTGTTTGGGCTAACTATGTTACTTACACCAACATCATTAAGTACAGATTCTTTAATTGTAAAGTCGTCAATAGCCAAACCATTAGCAACTGAATAACCTCCTATAAAGTTTATTCTAAATTTAACATTAGCTTGGTTTTGTAGACTTGGAATTGTTTTAATTAAATTTACCCATGCAGAGCTAGAACTTAATTCTGCTATATCAATATTCCAGGTTAAGCCTCCGTCTGTTGAAGCCTGAATATTTGCACTATTACCAAATAAAGAAAAATCAGCCCAATAATTTAGTTGTAGAGTGGGCAAGAATAAATCTGATAAATCGTAACAAGGACTTTCAATATATGACGACTCGTTCATATTTGCATTTCCATTTACGTTAGTTACCCAACAATAATTTCCTGAAG